>NZ_JAQGFU010000189.1:0-8174 GCF_030078455.1 Klebsiella sp. Ech2A
GCAGCCGCCCCGGCCGCTGAGGCGCGACGCCAGGCTGCGGGCCGCCTGCGGCAGGTCGCTCATCGCGGCGAGGCCGAGGGTTTCGACTTCATTGAGCAGCAGCCAGTCGCAATCGGCCAGCCACTGGTTCACCGCTTCGCGCAGCGCCGGGTCCCAGCTCTGCGGCGGCCAGCCGGTATCCACGGCGACCTGGAAGCCGCGCTGGCGCAGCGTCCGCAGCAGCGCGGGGTAGTGCGGCAGCAGGGCGGTACATAAGAATGTCCCGCAGAGCAGGACGATATCGCCGGCCGTTGCCCGTTCCGGAAGCTGGGCGAGAACGTCCTCGGCCGACAGGCGGGTAATATGCCCGTAGTTGCTGAGGAAGGAGCGCTCTTTATCCGGATGGGTAACCGCCACCGTCAGCGAGGTTTCGCAGGCGTACTGCGGCCAGCGCTCGGCGCTGCCGGGAAACTGGGCCGCCAGCCAGGCGGTAAAGGCGTCATCGCCCTGGCAGCCGATGGTGCGATGCGGGATCTGCATGGCGGCCAGCGCCAGGGCGCAGTTGCCCGCCGAGCCGCCGGGGCGCAGGGCGCTGTGCTCCAGCATCACCTCGGTGCCCGGTAGGGGCCACTGTGCGAGGGTGCCCATGATCAAATCAATATTGTAATTGCCCGCGATATAGAGCGCGGGCGCGGTGAGCTTGTGCATAGTTATCCTTTACTTCCACCGTTAGTGAGGCCGCTGACCAGCGTTTTTTGTAACCAGATAGCGATAAACAGAGGCGGGACCGAGGCGAGAATGCCGACGGCGGCCACCAGGCCATCGTCGGTGGCGCGTCCGGCGGTGAATCCGGCGATGGTGACCGGCAGGGTCTGAGCGGCGATATTGCTGGTAAACAGCAGCGAATAGAAAAACTCATCCCACGCCAGCAGCCAGCCAAACAGCGCCGAGGCGCCGAGCATCGGTTTCGCCAGCGGCAGGGTGATGCGCAGCAGCACCTGCCACACCCGCAGCCCGTCGAGGCGCGCGGCCTGCTCAATGTCCTGCGGCAGCGCGTCAAACTGGTTTTTCACCATCCAGGTGAGGAACGGCATAATCAGCGAGCAGTAGACCAGCACCAGCCCGCTGCGGGTATTGAGCAGCCCGAAGTGTTCGAGAATAAAGTACAGCGGCAGGACGAAGGCCACCGGCGGCACCATGTAAATCCCCAGCCCGGCGTACAGCCAGCCGTCGCGGCCAGGATAGCGCGAGAAGCTGAAGGCGGCAGGCACCGCCAGCAGCAGCGAGACCAGCGTCGCCCCGGCGGCGACCAGCAGGCTGTTGCGCAGCGCGGGTAAAAATAGCGCCCCCGGCTCGCCGGGCTGCAGGGAGAGCAGGCGGCCGTAGCGGCTAAAGTCCCACTGCCGCGGCAGCCACTCCAGCGGCACGCGGGTCAGATCGGCGGGAGTGCTGACGCTCATTAAAAATAGCCACAGCATCGGCGCCAGAATCGACAGGGCGACCAGCAGCGCCGCCAGATAGCGCAGCAGAGTGCGGATTTTACGCTTCATATTCGGTGCTCCGACGGCGCTGGCGCAGCAGCATAAACAGATACAGGGCGATCAGCAGGGCGCACATCAGAGTCATCAGAATGGCGTAGGCCGCGCCGCTGCCCGCCCGCAGATAGCTGAAGGACTCCTGATAGACGAAAAAGCTGAGGGTTTTGGTGCTGTCGAGCGGGCCGCCGCGGGTCATCACGTAGATGATATCGAACACCTTGAAGGCGTCGATGGTCCGCAGCACCAGCGCCACGCCCAGCGGGGCGGCGATGGCCGGGAAGGTGATGGCGCGAAAGCGCCGCCAGGATCCGGCCCCGTCGAGGCGCGCCGCCTCGTACAGATCCTCGGGAATGGACTGCAGCGCCGCCAGCACCAGCAGCGTGACCAGCGGATAGTTTTTCCAGATATCCGCCAGCATCACCGCATTCAGCGCCGAGTCCGGCGACCCCAGCCAGCTGCGGTAGCCGTCGATAATCCCCAGCTGGGTCAGCAGCGCGTTAACGCTGCCGTAGTCCGGATTAAAGTTAAGCCGCCACATCATCGCGTTAACGATGGTCGGCAGCGCCCAGGGCAATATCACCAGCACCCGCAGGATATTGCGTCCGACAAAGTGCTGATTGAGCAACAGCGCCACCAGCACGCCGATAACGCCCTCAATGGCGACGGAGACCACGGTAAAGTAGAGCGAACGGGCGAAGGCGGCGCGAAAATCCGGGTCGGTCAGGGCATAGAGATAGTTCTCCAGCCAGACGTAGTTCGTCGCCTCGCCGTTTCCCACCAGCGCGGTATCGGTAAAGCTCAGCCACAGGGTGCGCGCCAGCGGCCAGGCCGTCAGCAGGAACATCGCCACCAGCATGGGTGCCAGCAGCACCCATGCCTGACGACGCTCGCGTTGTTGCAAGCTCAGCATCAAAGCTCCTTAACGCAGGCGGGCCGCGCTTTTATCAACGGTCTGCATGGCGGCTTCCGGGGCTTCTTTACCCTGAAGCACCGCCTGAAGCTGCTGCTGCAGGGTGTTGGAGAGCCGCGAATAGTCGGCGGTTTCCGGACGCGAGAGCATCACGTTCAGCGATTTATCCGCGGCGGCGATCAGGCTCTCCTGGCCCTGGGCGACCGCCGGGTCGTGGTAGGAGGATTTCCACACCGGCAGGCTGAGTTTGGCGTATTTATCCTGCACCGGCTGCGAGGTCAGGTAGTGGATATACTGCCACGCCTGCTCCGGATGCTGGCTGGCTTTGGCAATGCCCAGGCCCATCGAGCCGTTGACGGCGCCGGCTCTATCCGGGGTATCGCCGGGGGCGGGAATAATGCCGACGTCGCCGGCGACTTTACTCTGTTTGGGGTTGTTGGCCATGTTGTACATATAGGTCCAGTTCAGGGCGAACGCCGCGTCGCCGTTGGAGAAGGCTTTACGCACGTCCTCTTCGAGATATTCGCGCGAGGCGGGGTTGGTCAGGCCGTCGTCCAGCGATTGCTTCATCAGGGTGACCGCTTTCAGCGAAGCCGGCGTCGAGAAGTCGAGCTTGCCGTCCTGATAGAACTTGCCGCCGAAGCCGGAGACAAGGGTGGTGTAGTCGCAGACCAGGGCCTCCGCCTGGGACCAGCTCCACACCAGGGGATATTTCACCACGCCTTTATCTTTAAGAATCTTGGCGTCGTCCAGCACCTGCTGCCAGGTGGTCGGCACCTGCTTGATGCCCGCCTTTTCGAGCATGGCTTTGTTGTAGTAGAGATACTTGGTGTCGAGGATCCACGGCATCCCGAGGGTTTTGCCCTTGTAGACCACGGTATTCATTGCGCCAGGGAACACCTTCTCCCGCTCGTCGGCGGGGATCCGCGCCGAGACGTCCTGCAGCAGGTCGAAGCGGCTAAACTCCGCCGGCCAGATGGCATCAAAGAGCACCACGTCATAGCCGTTACCGCCGGCGCCGCGCGCCGCGACGATCTTGTCATGCAGCGCTTCATAGGGGACGAACTCGAGGTTGATCTTAATATCCGGGTTCTGCTTTTCGAAGTCGGCGGTCATCGCACGAATATCGTTTTCGCTGTACGCCGCCTGGGTCATAAACAGGGCGTTGACTTGGGTGGCGGCCGCGGCCGCGCTGCCGCTGATGACGAGCATAGCCAACAGACCGGCCTTCACCCGAAGTGTGCTGTGGTATTTCATGTGGCTCTCCGCTGTACTGAGAAAAAGGGGTTATGATTTATTAAATCAATTTGATTGATTTAATCGGGGCGACAATACAGCCGCAAGGTCATTCGTGGCCCTTGGCATAAGCGTAGCAAAGGCTGTGCCATGCGAAAGTCCGTCCGAGAATGTGATTGCGGGATTTGTGACGAGGGCTAGAATTGCAGCATCGGGCGCCTGGGAAAGACAAGGAAGGGAAAGGATGAAAACATCGGGAACAAACCTTGAGCACGCGCGGGTGCACAACCGGCGGGTGGTGATTGAAGCCGTGCGCCTGCACGGCAAATTAACCCGCGCGGAGCTGGCGCGCTTGACCGCGCTGACCCCGCAAACGGTCTCTAATATTGTCGCCGAGCTGCAGCAGATGGAGATCCTCACCAGCCACGCGCCGCGGCGGGCGGCGGGGCGCGGCCAGCCCGCGGTGCCGGTGAGCCTCAACCCTTCCAGCGCGTGGTCTATCGGCATTCATCTCGATCATCAAACGCTGATCGTGGTGCTGGTCGATCTCACCGGCGAGATCCATTTTCGCCGGCACATTTTGGTGCAAAAGCCCCAGCCTGGTGCCACCTTTGCGCGCATCGGCGAGGTGATACAGGAGCTGCGGACGCTGCCGGGGCTCGACTGGGGCCGGGTGCTGGGGATCGGCGTGGTGATGCCCGGTCCCTTTGGCGTGGAGGGGATCTCCTCCACCGGGCCGACGACCCTTAACGGCTGGGAGGGCGTGGACGTCGAAGGCGAGCTGGCGCGGCTTAGCGGTCTGCCGGTGACCCTCGAAAACGACGCGACGGTGGCGGCCATCGGCGAGCGCTTTCACGGCGTTGCCCGCCACCTGAACTCCTTCGTCTATCTCTATATCGGCACCGGGCTGGGCGCCGGTATTTTTACCGACGGCCATATTTATACCGGGCATGCGCATAACGCCGGGGAGGTCGGGCATATCGTCGTCCAGCCCGGCGGCCGGGCGTGCTACTGCGGCAATCAGGGCTGCCTTGAGCGCTATGTCTCGCTGCAGGCGGCCTATGAATTCTGCGGCCTTGACCCCTATCGGGCGCTGCCGGAAGATCTGCTGGCGGTAGATGAGGCGCTGTTTGACCGCTGGATTGACAGCGCGCTGCCGCCGCTGCGCCAGGCGATCAACCTGCTGGAGTGCGTCTTTGATGCCGAAACGGTGGTGGTGGGCGGGACGATGCCGGCGCCGCTGCTGGAAAAAGTGCTGGCGCGCCTGCCGCCGCTGTATCAGTCGGTGCGCGGGCGCTACCTGACGGGGATGCGGGTGAAAATGGGCATGACCGGCACCGATACCGCCGCGCTCGGCGCCGCCGCGTTGCCTATTTTCGACGAATTTAACCCGCAGTTTCAGGCGCTGATGAAGTAGCCCGGCGGCCGCTAGCGGGGCCGTCGGGACTATGGCTGAGGGGTGAGCAGGGCCTGGGCCGTCAGCTCGTCGGTAATCAGCCAGCTGGCTCAGGGAGCCGTTGCCCTCAAGAAGAGAGGCTAATTTCGTCTTCTCAGGCTTTTGACAGCGGCAGGCGATGGATCTGCAGTACCGCTTTCGCCGCTTCCTGGCCCTTTTTCACGAAGTGCTGACGATAAAAATCGATAAATTCGGCGGCGGGCTGGAAGTTGTGTGGGGTCAGAGAGACCGAGAACATCGGCACTTCCGTTGCCAGCTGCGCCTGCATCAGGCCGCTAACCACCGCCTGGGCTACGAAGTCATGGCGATAGATCCCGCCGTCAACCACCAGCGCGGCGCAGACGATGGCATCATAGCTGCCGCTTTTCGCCAGACGCTGGGCCAGCAGCGGCATTTCAAACGCCCCGGGAACGTCCCAGCTATCAACGGCGTATTCCACCTGCTGACTATCCAGCTCCTGACGGAATCCGCTCTCGGCCTGGCTGACGATATCCGCGTGCCAGTTGGCTTTGATAAAGGCGACTCTTAACGATGGCATGACACACTCCTGTTAAACGGTCGGCATCAGGCGATGCCGACCCAATTATGTAGACCAGCAGGTCCTCGACTCCGCTATCGATACAGGGGACCCAAAAGGCCACGCTTTCAGCGATATTGGCGACAACCTGGCTCGGTCGGTTCGCGTTTTTTTAAAACTGAGCTCAAGGCAGATCTCGTTATCCTCGGCGGCGCCGCGTTTGAACGCGTCGAGCAGCGGTTCGGGTTGGATCCGTCTGTTAACATTATACTGTAATGTAAAGGGTCGATGCCCGCTTTTATCCAACATGCTTTGCATAATGTGGATAATTGACGAGTCGCGGGGAGGTGATGTCGCCGTGGCCAGTATCCGCTATCATCCGCATTGAGCGCGCGCCGCAGGCGCTTCGTTTAACCCACGTTTTTGGCAAAGCTAAGTCATTTAAATACTTTGTTATTTTCCGTGTTATCTCACATCTTCGAAGGATAAAAGATAACGCGGATACGGTATTTGCAGTAATGGCCAAAAAAACGTCTCTCTATTTGCACCCGCAGCAGCGCGACCTGATCCGCCAGCTTTCACGCAGCCGCTTATGGCGCAGCGAACTTCCGACCTGGCTGCTGATTATCACCATCTACGGCGGCTGGTTTGCCACCCTCATATACTGGCAAACGCTGGGGCTGCTGCCGGCAACGCTGCTGCTGATCTGGTTTAGCGCCTGGTATATGTCCCTACAGCATGAGCTGATACACGGCCATCCGACGCGCTGGCCGCGGCTGAATCAGATGCTGGGCATCATGCCGCTGGCGGTGTGGTATCCCTACGGCCTGTACCGGGATTCGCACCTCGCGCACCACGATAATCACCATCTCACGCTGCCGGTCGACGATCCCGAATCCTACTATTTTACCGCCGAGAGCTGGCGGCGCTTCGCGCCCTGGCAGCGGCGGGTGATTCATCTGCGCAACACCTTTATCGGACGGCTGCTGCTGGCGCCGCTGCTGGATATTGGGCAAACGCTCCTCAGCGCGTGGCGCGCCTTTCGCCTGCGTCAGAAGGCGGCGATGGCGATGTGGACTACCCACGGCCTGCTGCTGGCCGGCCTGTTTACGCTGATGGCGCGCGTTGAGTTCTCGCCGCTCTATTTTGTCGCCGTCGTCAGCTATCCGGCGCTGGCGCTCACCAAGGTTCGCTCCTTCTTTGAGCATCGGGCCGCCGACGATCCGCTGGCGCGCTCGGTGATTAATGAAGCGGGGCTGCCGTGGCGGGTGCTTTTTCTTAACCTCAACTATCATTCAGTCCATCACGACCTGCCGGGGGTTCCCTGGTACGGATTGCGTAAACTCTATCTGCTGGAGAAGGAGGGCTACCGCCAGCGCAACCACGGATTCCTGGTGCGCGGCTATGGCGAATGGCTGCGGCGATTTCTGTTTCGTGCGGTAGAGGTCAACGCCCATCCCGGCGTGAAACAGCGGGGCGGCGCGGAGGAGAACCATGAGTAACGTTGTCGATTTTCCCATGTATGCGGTTAATCATGAAGAGACGCGGGCGCTGTGGCTGGCGCTGCGCGAGCTCCTCGCGGCCCGCGGGGTGACGGTGGCCGACCTGCCGACCCGCTGGCCCCGGGATGAGCTGCTGAGCCACTGGCGCGATCCGCAGCTGCTGTTGAGCCAGAGCTGCGGCTATCCGCTGGTCACCCTGCTCCCGGAGGTGCAGATCGTCGGCTGCTTTCACTACGCGGCGGCGGGCTGTGAAGGGGCGAACTACCGCAGCCTGCTGGTGAGCCAGGCGGGGAATCAGCATTTGTCTCTGGCGGATTTTCGCCATCGGCGGGCGGTGTGCAATTCGCCAGATTCGCAGTCCGGCTACAATGCGCTGCTGGAAAGGGTGGCACCGCTGGCCGAGAGCGGCCGCTTTTTTTCCGCCGTGCGCTGGAGCGGCAGCCACCGCCGGTCGCTAATTGAATTACAGCAGGGAACGGCTGATATTGCGGCGATTGACTGCGTCAGCTGGGCGCTGCTGCAGCGCCACGAACCCGCGCTGCTTGCCGGTCTGTGCGTTATCGGACGCAGCCCGCTGGCGCCGGGGCTGCCGCTGATAAGCGGCAAGGATACGCCCCCGGCGACGATGGCGCTCCTGCGCGAGGCTCTGCACCAGCTGGTCAGCGGCGCGCAGTACCGGGATATTTGTCGGGCGCAGCTGATCGACGATTTTAGCGTCGTGACGCGCCGGCCCTATGCGCAGCTGCTGGCGTGGCGCGCCGAGGCGGCGACAAGGGGCGTGACCCAGCTGTAGGCGGGTGAAGGAGGCCGGGCCTCCTTCGGCGTAGGCTAGCGCGGAGCCGGCGCGGTAAAGCGGTTTTCCGCCGCCGGCAGCCCGAGCTTCTCCCGCAGCGTGCCCGGCGGGTAGCTGGTGCGCATCGCGCCGTTTCGCTGCAGGATCGGCACCACCTGGTCGACAAAGCGATCGAAATCCCCCGGCAGCAGCGGGAACATCAGGGTAAATCCGTCCGCCGGCCCGGCGCGCCAGGTGGCGGGT
>NZ_JAQGFU010000018.1:0-52964 GCF_030078455.1 Klebsiella sp. Ech2A
TCACCCGTCCGCCGCTCGTCACCCGAGAGCAAGCTCTCTGTGCTACCGCTCGACTTGCATGTGTTAGGCCTGCCGCCAGCGTTCAATCTGAGCCATGATCAAACTCTTCAATTTAAGTTTGATGCTCGTGAATTAAACTTCGTAATGAATTACGTATGTTCACTCAGAGACTTGGTATTCATTTTTCGTCCGAAGACGTTAAGAATCCATGTCACTTTGAGTGCCCACACAGATTGTCTGATAAATTGTTAAAGAGCAGTTGCGACGCGCTTTAGCGCCCTGTCGCGAGGTCCCGTATAATACGTTTTCCTCATTCAGAGTCAAGCGTTTATTTTGCTTTTCTCCGTCGGCTTTGGCGGCTGATATTCAGCGCTTGAGCCTTCTGACCCGGCGGCCTGTAAGCCGTTGTTCCGTGTCAGTGGAGGCGCATTATAGGGAGTTCTCCGACGTTGACAAGCCCTGTTTGCAAAAAAAATTTCAACCGCCTCTTTTTTCACCAAAACGCGCCTAAACTGGCAGTTTTTCCAGCGTTTCAAAGCCGTAGCGCTGTAAAACGGGTAAAAGCTGTTCAGTTTCCGCCGTCAGCGCCATGCAGTATGCCAGGTTTGGATCGCTGGATTTCGCATCCGGCGCCTCATGTTCCAGCAGCCAGACGGTGCGACGGGCGATGGCGGCACCGGAATCAATCATTCGCGTCCCTTCCGGCATCACCTGCTGCAGCTCTTCCTGTAATAGAGGGAAATGGGTGCAGCCCAGCACAACCGTATCAGGTGGTTCGGCCATTCTCAGCCACGGACGAAGAATGCGTCGTAGCTCCTCCAGCGGAACCGGCTCACCGTGCAGTTTCGCTTCCGCCAGCTCAACCAGCTCCGCTGAGCCAAGCATCTCTATCTTGCATTCATTTGCAAAGCGGCTGATCAGCTCGCGCGTATAGGGACGTTTGACCGTACCGCGCGTCGCCAGCAGGCCAACGACGCCGTTCGCCGTCAAACGGGCCGCAGGCTTAATCGCCGGCACCACGCCCACAACGGGGAAAGCAAAGCGGTCACGAAGGGCAGGAAGGGAAACGGTACTTGCGGTGTTGCAGGCAATGACGGCCAGTGCCAGCGGATAACGCCGTTGAACCGCGGTGACAATTTCGAGCACGCGCTCAACGATGAACTCTTCGCTCTTCTCCCCGTAAGGAAAAGCCACGTTATCGAAAGCGTAGATGTAATGCAGATTCGGCAGCAGCTGCCGAATCTCATTATAAACCGACAACCCACCGACACCGGAATCAAATACCAGCACGGTGGGGCGTGGATCAGAAGGTGTAGCTGCCAGACAAGTAGTATTCTCGTCCTGCAGTTTGGTAGCCATAAGCTGTCTCGTAATCTTTATCGAACAGGTTGGCTATTTTACCACGAACTGTCAGGCGATCGGTGATCGGATACGCGGCAGAAACATCAAGCGTGCTGTAGCTTGGCAAAATCCTCTGCGTATTGTTGTACTGAGACGTGTTGTTATCGTAGCGCTTACCGTAATACTGCCACGACACATCCATATCGACGTTAAACATCGTCCAGTCCACCTGATACTTCGCCTGTCGCTTGGAGCGTCGGGCAAGGACCTCACCGTTATCATCATTACGCGGGTCGACATATTGCAACGTAACGCGATGGCTGAAAATACCGGTATCCACGCTTCCCGTCCATTCAACGCCCTTGATCGTCGCGGCGTTGATATTGTCATATTCGCCTTCGAAGGTGACAGGGTCTGAATAGTAGGTAATCAGGTTAGTAATCTTGTAGTGATACGCCGAGAGGCGCCAGTCCAGCGGCCCGGTGAGCCCTTCAAGCCCGGCTTCCCACTGCTGCGACTCTTCAGGCTTCAGGTTTGGATTTGAGCTGATTCCAAAGCGGGTAGAACCAAACTGCTGTCCCAGCGAAGGAGCGAGGAAGCCAGTACCGTAGCCCAGGGTCACGCGATAGTTTTCGACAAACTCCCAGCCGGCAGTGGTCTGCCATGTTCCGTGCCAGCCAAACTGCTCGTCGTGATCTTCACGGCCGGAGGCTTCGAGGGTCACATCGCCAAACTGCTGCTGCCCGGTCAGATACAGGCCGGTGTTATCACGCTTGTAGGTGTCCGATAATACCGTATCCGAGGAGGTCAAACGCTGCTGCTGCCAGTCCACGCCAGCGCTCACTGAACCATGACCGACAATAAGGTTGTTACCCCACTGCAGATTACGCTGGGTCATTCGATCGAGCGTGGTGCCATCATTATAACGGCCATAGATGCTGCTGTAGTTGTAGTCTTTGACCTTCTGATAGCTGGCAACGAGCTGCGATGAGTAGATCCCGGAGCTGTACTTCAGTCCCGCGTCCCAGCTCTGATTATAGAGCTGCTCTTCATCTGCGCTGTAGGCTGGGGTGTACGGCGGGCTTCCCAAATCGTAGTCAGAGTTGTTGGTGTAGCTACGACCGCGGAAGAAGCCATCAAAGCTATCGTTAAATTTATGCTCCAGGCTGCCCCAGAACGCCTTGCTGCGGAAGCCGTCGCGATCCTGGTCGTGGTCCCAGGTTGAGCCTGGCTGGACGTTAAAGCCTTTATTACCCTCATAAGAGCCGGCCACCGTGGCAACCGTATCGCCAAAGCGGTGACGCAGGGTGCCATCATATTGCTGATAGCCTTCAGAACCGACGCCGGCGGTGATCTTAGATTGTTCTTTATCGGAATGGGTAATGACGTTAATCACGCCCCCCATTGCGCCGGAACCATAAATAGCCGAACGCGGGCCGCGGATATATTCCACGCGCTGTACCAGCGACAGCGGGATTTGGTTCAGATCGGGGTTATTCGTAATACCCGGGCGGGACATGGGGATACCATCGACCAGCACCAGCACCTGCTTAGCCTCAGTACCGCGAATAAACAGGGAAGACGTCTGCCCCATTCCTCCGTTCTGTGCGACGTCAACGCCCGGCAGACGACGCATCACGTCGTTTAAATTCTTCGCCTGCCAGCGATCGATATCTTCACGCGTCACCACATCGGTCGGCGCAAGGACCGTACTGACCGGCTGTTGAAAACGATTTGCTGTCACTACTAACGTGTCTGAATTGCTGTCTTGCGCCCAGCCAGAAAATGCCGTGACGGAGAGAGCCGTCATCAGCGAAGCTTTTTTAATCATTGTAAAAGCATCCGTAACATATAAAGGATGCCGCGGGTTTCATCAGTAGCACGCGATGATAGAAACCAAATGCGACGTATACCGGCAGGTCTTCGGGCTCGGGGCGTTTTATGGATGAGGACTTCCCACCAGATAGCGGCAGTGTCTGCAAATTGCGTTCATCCCACCTTCCTTACCGCTGCGCGTCAGCCCCAGGTTTACACTGGGTTCCCTTTTAACTCACAGGACCGGTTACACAATGCTATAATCAGAAACATATAGAAGTCCAGACTTCTATAATTATATTTGATCCCTCATCCGGGCTGGACTTCCCTGATGCTTTCCCTACAATCCCCGCGTACTTATTTTATTCAGGATGCATCATGACCCCCGAACACCTTCCAACCGAACAATATGAAGCGCAGCTGGCAGAGAAAGTCATTCGTTTACAGAAAATGATGGCGCCTTTTGCCGCACCGGTTCCGGAGGTATTTCGTTCGCCGGTCAGCCACTATCGTATGCGCGCAGAGTTCCGCCTGTGGCACGATGGGGACGATCTCTACCACATCATGTTTGACCAGCAGACCAAATCGCGAATTCGCGTCGATAGCTTCCCGGCAGCCAGCGAGCTTATCAATCAGCTGATGGTCGCCATCCTCGACGGCGTGCGCGATAACCCGGTTCTTCGCCATAAGCTGTTCCAGGTCGACTACCTGACGACCATGAGCAACCAGGCCGTGGTATCGCTGCTGTATCACAAAAAACTTGGCGACGAGTGGCGCCTGCAGGCGGAAGCATTGCGCGACGCGCTGCGCGCGCAAAATCTCAACGTGCACCTGATTGGCCGGGCAACCAAAACGAAAATCGAGCTCGATCGGGACTACATCGATGAACGTCTGCCGGTAGCCGGCCGTGAGATGATCTACCGTCAGGTTGAGAACAGCTTCACCCAGCCAAATGCGGCGATGAATATTCAGATGCTGGAGTGGGCGCTGGAGAGTACGCAAGGGGCAACCGGAGATCTGCTGGAGCTATACTGCGGCAACGGCAACTTCTCCCTGGCGCTGGCGCGTAATTTCGATCGCGTGCTGGCCACGGAAATCGCTAAACCTTCCGTCGCCGCGGCGCAGTACAACATTGCGGCCAACCATATCGATAACGTGCAGATTATCCGTATGGCGGCAGAGGAGTTTACTCAGGCAATGAACGGCGTGCGGGAGTTTAACCGCCTGCAGGGTATCGATCTGAAAAGCTACCGGTGTGAGACGATTTTTGTCGATCCGCCGCGCAGCGGGCTGGATAGCGAAACCGAGAAAATGGTGCAGGCGTATCCGCGAATTCTGTACATCTCCTGCAACCCGGAGACGCTGTGTCAGAACCTGGAAACCCTCAGCCAGACCCACGATATTACGCGCCTGGCGCTGTTCGATCAGTTCCCGTACACCCATCATATGGAATGCGGCGTCTTATTAACCCGCAGGTAGGCGATGTTAACAGAACCCGGCACCGCGATGCCTGCCGGGTTCTGACATAAAGCGGTTACTCTGCCGCCGCATCCTTCCGATTACGCATCCGATAGCCTATCCAGAATACCGTAATGACCGACAGCACGGCCGGGAAGAAGTTAGAGCCGATGTCCGGATATTCCGCGCGCACCACGGTGCTATATAGCAGAACCCCAAGAATGAAACAGGCAGCAGCCAGGCCCGGCAGCCCCACGGGCATACTCCGGTTCTGATAGCGCTGGTGCAGGCAGTAGACCGTCAGCAGCAGAGACAGTACCGGGAAAATGGAAAAGGGAACAATCGAGCTGAACAGCGCGGCGAAGGTTCCGTTAATCGACAGGCCAGCGATCAGCGCCAGCAGCAGCGTACCTTTATCTTGAACTGAGTGTTTCATTGCTCGTCCTTCACGTTATTCGGAATGATTTGATATTTTTTCTTGTTCACGGCGATACCAGTAATACGCGCCTTTCGAGATCATTCTCAGCTGCAGTACCAGCCGTTCTTCCAGCTGTCGGCGCTGTTCAAGCCCGACGTCCAGCGCCTCAGCGCCGGCGCTAAATACGATGGTGACCATCGCTTCGGCCTGCGCTTCAGTAAAGGCGCGCGGCATGTGGTTTTCGATTTCTAAATAGTCGGCAAGTTCCGCAATGAAATGCTGAATCTCGCGCGCCACGGCGGCACGAAACGCCGCAGACGTACCGGAGCGTTCACGCAGCAGCAGGCGAAAAGCGTTCGGGTTATTGCCGATAAACTCCATAAAGGTGGAGACCGAGGTGCGAATTACGCTGCCGCCTTTGGCAATACGCTGGCGCGCCTGGCGCATCAGCTGGCGCAGCATCAGTCCGCTCTCATCGACCATGGTCAGACCGAGCTCATCGACATCGCGAAAATGACGATAAAAGGAGGTCGGTGCGATCCCCGCCTCGCGCGCAACTTCACGCAGGCTTAAGCTGGCGAAACTCCGTTCGGCGCTAAGTTGGCTAAATGCCGCTTCTACCAGCGAACGCCGGGTTTTCTCTTTTTGTAGCGCTCTTACGCCCATCACGTTGTATGAATCCTTCCAATAGCCCTGCTGGCACTATACCAGAGATAAAACTAATCGGTTTACACTGGTTTGTGAAAGATTGTTTACGAGCCGATCATGCTTTTATGCCACAAAAAAGCACAACGATAATTGGGTTAAACTGCGGCAAATGTTATCATCGTGTTTATTTTCTGTATAAAACAGGTGAGTAATGCCATGTCGCACTCTTGGGATTATGATGCAATAGTAATTGGTTCCGGCCCAGGCGGCGAAGGCGCTGCGATGGGACTGGTTAAGCAGGGAGCACGCGTTGCCGTTATTGAGCGCTACCATAACGTCGGCGGTGGCTGTACCCACTGGGGAACCATCCCGTCGAAAGCGCTCCGCCACGCCGTCAGCCGTATTATCGAGTTTAACCAAAACCCTCTCTACAGCGACCACTCCCGCCTTCTTCGCTCCTCCTTCGCCGACATTCTTAACCATGCCGACAGCGTCATTAACCAGCAGACCCATATGCGTCAAGGGTTCTATGAGCGCAACCACTGCGAAATCCTGCAGGGCAACGCGCACTTCGTTGATGAACATACGCTGGCCCTGGAGTGTCACGACGGCACCGTTGAAACGGTCACCGCGGAAAAATTCGTTATCGCCTGCGGTTCCCGCCCGTACCACCCGGCAGATGTCGATTTTTCCCACCCGCGCGTGTACGACAGCGACTCCATCCTCAGCCTTCAGCACGAGCCGCGCCATGTGATCATCTACGGCGCAGGGGTCATCGGCTGCGAATACGCGTCAATCTTCCGCGGGATGGAAGTGAAGGTGGATCTGATCAACACCCGCGATCGGCTGCTGGCGTTCCTCGACCAGGAGATGTCCGACTCCCTCTCCTATCACTTCTGGAACAGCGGCGTGGTGATTCGTCACAACGAAGAGTACGAGAAGATTGAAGCCGTGGATGATGGCGTGATCATGCATCTGAAATCGGGCAAAAAGCTGAAGGCTGACTGCCTGCTGTATGCCAACGGCCGTACCGGCAATACCGACTCCCTGGCGCTGGAAAATATCGGTCTGCAGACCGACAGCCGCGGCCAGCTGAAGGTCAACAGCATGTACCAGACCGCGCTGCCGCATATCTATGCCGTTGGCGACGTGATTGGCTATCCGAGCCTGGCTTCTGCCGCTTACGATCAGGGGCGCATCGCCGCGCAGGCGCTGATTAAAGGCGAGGCTTCGGCCCATCTGATTGAGGATATTCCGACCGGGATCTATACCATTCCGGAAATCAGCTCGGTGGGTAAAACCGAACAGCAGCTGACCGCCATGAAGGTCCCTTATGAAGTGGGCCGCGCGCAGTTCAAGCATCTGGCGCGCGCGCAGATCGTCGGCATGAGCGTGGGAACCCTGAAAATCCTGTTCCACAGGGAAACGAAAGAGATCCTGGGTATTCATTGCTTTGGCGAGCGCGCGGCCGAGATTATTCACATCGGCCAGGCGATTATGGAGCAGAAAGGTGGCGGTAACACCATTGAGTACTTCGTCAACACCACCTTTAACTACCCAACGATGGCGGAAGCCTATCGGGTAGCGGCGTTAAATGGCTTAAACCGCCTGTTTTAACGCTTCGTCGAAATGGCCATCCATGGTGCTACGGATGGCCTCCGCCAGGTGTTCATAGCGGCTGCGCAGCGGCGAACCGGGGCGATAAACCAGCCCAATGGTGCGTCGCGGCTCGGGCTTAATGCACGGAATGTACACCACGCCATCGCGTCTTCTCTCCTGCGGCACCGCGAGCGCTGGCAGCAGGGTAATTCCGCTCCCGGCAGCAACCATGTTGCGCAGCGTTTCAAGACTGGTGGCGCGGAAATGGGTATCTTCATCGGCGCCGGCCTCAAAACAGAAGCCCATCGCCTGATCGCGCAGGCAGTGGCCATCTTCCAGCATCAGCAGCTTTTCCCCGGCTAAATCGGACATCGGCACGCGGTCGCGGTTGGCCCACGGGTGATCTTCATAGATAGCCAGCATCATCGGCTCATCAAACAGCGGCACCTCAATAAAGGCTTCGCTCTCTTTAACCAGCGCCAGGATAGCGCAGTCGAGCTTGCCGCTATCCAGCTGGGCCAGCAGCTGATGGGTTTGGGCTTCATGCAGATACATTTCCAGCTTGGGAAAAGTCTGGTGCAGCATTGGGATAATCTGCGGCAGCAGATACGGGCCAATCGTCGGGATCAGGCCAATATGCAGCGGCCCGGACATCGTCTCGCCCTGTTGGCTTGCCATTTCCTTGAGCACTTTTACTTCGCGCAACACCGTACGCGCCTGATCCACCAGCAGCAGTCCCGCCTGGGTAAACAGCACTTTACGGCTGGTACGCTCCAGCAGCATGACCCCAAGCTCATCCTCCAGCTTGCGGATTTGCCCGCTAAGCGTAGGTTGGCTGACGTGGCAAGAGTCCGCCGCGCGCCGGAAGTGGCGGTGCTCGGCTAGCGCAACCAGGTATTCAAGATCGCGAATATTCATTATTCATCCTCCGTCGCCATGATAGTTCATGGCGATAGATAGCATAGCAACGAACGATTATCCCTATCAAGTTTTCTGTTCAATAATAAACCCAGAAACGAGGCCGGTATCAGAAAATCACCGTATCGCCTCAGCGCTTTCCCTAACCGAACAACTAAAGCCAACGTGAACTTTTGCGGACCTCGTGTCCGCTTTTTTTTGCATAAAAAAGCCCGAGCATCGCTCGAGCTTCTCATTTTCGTTGCCTGACACACCGCTCAGGGCCAGCAGGCTACCGGTTTACGCCAGGCGCTGCTGCGCATCGGCGATCGCCTGCGCAACCTGCTTCGGCGAAACGCCGCCTTTGGCCGCGCGCTTATCCAGGCAGGACTGCAGCGACAGAATCGGGTAGACGTCATCGGCAATCACGCTGCTAAATTTCTGCAGATCGGCCAGCGCCAGCGCTTCCAGCGGCTTACCTTGCGCAATCGCCTCAACAACCGCTTCGCCAACAATATGGTGCGCCTCACGGAAAGGTACGCCTTTCGCCACCAGGTAATCCGCCAGCTCGGTCGCATTGGCGTAACCCTGCTGCGCCGCTTCTTCGCAACGCGGACGCTTCACCTGAATGCCGTCCAGCACCAGCGCGGCCATATGCAGGCAGTCAAGCCAGGTGTCGAGCGCGTCAAACAGCCCTTCTTTATCTTCCTGCATATCCTTGTTGTAGGCCAACGGCAGGCCTTTCAGCGTCATCATCATCCCGGTCAGCGCGCCCTGAACGCGGCCGCACTTGCCGCGGATCAGCTCCAGCGCGTCCGGGTTTTTCTTCTGCGGCATCAGGGATGAGCCGGAGGTCACGCGATCGGAGAGCTCAATAAAGCCCGCTTCGCCGGTATTAAAGAAAATCAGATCTTCAGCAAAACGCGACAGGTGCACCATCCCAATCGAGGCGCCGGAGAGCAGCTCCAGCACGTGGTCACGGTCGGAGACGCTATCGAGGCTATTGCGGGTCGCCGAGGCGAAGCCCAGCCAGCCGGCCAGCTGCTCGCGATCGATTTCATAGGCGGTCCCCGCCAGCGCACCGCTGCCCAGCGGGCTGACGTCGAGGCGCTTCAGGGCGTCCTGCAGGCGGCTTTCATCGCGCGCCAGCATCTCTACATAGGCCAGGCACCAGTGGGCAAAGGTCACCGGCTGCGCGCGCTGCAGGTGGGTGTAGCCCGGCATCACGGCATCCTGATTGCTCTGCGCCGTTTCAACCAGCGCGCCCTGCAGCTGGCGATTCGCAGAGAGCAGCTCGGCGATAGTGTCCTTGCACCACAGCTTGAGGTCCGTCGCCACCTGATCGTTACGGCTACGGCCGGTATGCAGCTTTTTACCCAGCTGGCCGACTTTGTCGATCAGCTTGCCTTCTACCCAGCTATGAATATCTTCAGCATCGCTTTCAAGGATTTGCTGCGGGTTAGCCCGCACCTCTTCCAGTAGCACGCCTAGCGCCTCTTCCAGCTCCAGCTGTTCGCTCGCGCTCAGCACGCCAACCGTCACCAGCGCTTTGGACCAGGCAACAGAGCCAATGATATCCTGCTCCGCCAGGCGATAGTCGAAGCGCAAAGAGTCGTTGAACTGTTTGAACCGCTGATCTGCTGCCTGAGTAAAACGCCCGCCCCAAAGTGCCATAATGTGATTCCTTCAAATTTGTTTATTTCTGTCGGGAAGCCCTGCGCTCCCCGTCTGCAAATGTTGTCAATCAGGCCAGAATACGCGTGCCGATCGGCGTGCCGTTAAACAGCGCCGGCAGCTGCTCCGCGTGGCGCCAGGAGGCAATATCCACCGGGCGACCCAGCGCGCGTGCTGCATCCAGCGCGGCGTTCACTTTTACGATCATGCCGTCGGTAATAATACCCTGTTCAATCAGCTGCTCCGCCTTCTCCGCGGTCATCTCCGCGATGCGCTGACCTTTGCCATCGAGGATACCGCTGACGTCGGAAAGCAGGATCAGATCGGCGCCGAGCGTAGCCGCCAGCGCGGTCGCGGCCTGATCGGCGTTAACGTTCATCAGCAGCCCTTCATCGGTCACGCCGATAGAGCTCACTACCGGCAGGTAGCCGCCCGCCAGCAGGGTATTAATCAGCGCCGGCGAGCCCGGCTGGGCCAGGCCAACGTGCCCCAGGTCTTCGGCAAGCTGGGTCACCTTAACGCTATCGCCATCGCCGAGGAACAGGCCAACGCTGGCAATGCCGTGCTTTTTCGCCCACGCCAGCAGCGTTTTATTGGCGGTACCCGCCAGCGCGCCGGTAATAATGTCGATTTGATCCGCCGGCGTTACCCGCAGCCCATTTTTCTTGCTTACCGGCAGGTTAAGCTGCTTCATCAGCTCATCGACCACGCAGCCGCCGCCGTGCACGATAATCAGCGGACGCTGATGCGTTTCACGGTAGTTCACCAGCGCGGTAAACAGGCGCTCCAGCGCTTCTTCGCTATCCAGCAACACGCCGCCGAGTTTGATAATTAATGGGTTCATCATCACACCTTAAATAAGAGACTGCGTCTCAGCGAAGCCGAAACGAATATTCGCGCACTGTACTGCCTGCGCCGCTGCGCCTTTAAGCAGGTTATCTTCCGCCGCGACCACGATGATATGCTCATCCTGGACCGCAAAACCGATATCACAGAATGGCAGACCCACGACGTTTTTCAATGCCGGCAGCGCGTTATTGTATAAACGTACCAGCGGTTTATCGGCGTAAGCCTGCTGGAAAACGGCGGCCACCTGCTCTTTGCTTACGCCCGGCTGCAGGCGACAGGTGATGGTTTCCAGAATGCCGCGCTTAAAGTTGCCCAGATGCGGGGTAAAAATAACCTCAGCACCAAGGTGAGTTGAGATTTCCGGGTGATGACGATGGTTGAAGACGCCGTACGGCTGCAGGCTCACTTCACAGAAGCTGTTGCCGATCGCCGCCTTACGGCCCGCTCCGCTCACGCCGCTGGTCGCGTTGATCACCGGCCACTGAGTAAGATCCAGCAGCCCGGCATCGATCAGCGGTTTTAGAGACAGCTGGGCCGCGGTTGGGTAGCAGCCAGGAACGGCGATTAAATTGGCCTCTTTCAGCCGCTCGACGCTCCACTCGGCCAGGCCATATACCGCCTGCTCAAGCAGCGCCGGATGCTGATGGGTAAAGCCGTAATATTTCTCGTAGAAGGCGCCGTCGTTCACGCGGAACGCGCCGGAGAGATCGAACACCACGCAGCCGGCGGCAAGAAACTGCGGCGCCAGGTCGTGGCTCACTTCATGGGCGGTCGCGAGGAAGACGATATCCACCCCGTCGCTAAATTCGCTGATATCTGACATTGGCTGCAGCGGCAGATCGACAATGCCTTTCAGCTGCGGATGTAAATCGGAAATTAATTTCCCTGCATCATTACTTTGCGAGGAGACCGTCAAAGCGGTTATGGTCATATGAGGATGGCGATTTACATAGGTCACTAGCTCTGCGCCGGCATAGCCGCTGGCACCCACTATCAGCGTATTCAACATTGGGGCTCTTCACCTTCTTACATCTGTTTGCCTGGGAAGACCGTTATCTTCCTCACCCTGTTGAGCCGTAAGAGTATTTCCTTACATTCGATGGGTTTTCTTACGCTCAACGATAATGTATTTTTATTCATAAATACTGCATGAATATTGATACTATCATGACCCGAGGTGTGTCAACAATGAAAAACAATTTACCGCCGTTCATCGAGATTTACCGCGCATTGATCGCCACACCTTCCATCAGCGCAACCGAAGAGTCGCTGGATCAGAGCAATGAGACTTTAATCAATTTGCTGGCAGGCTGGTTTCGCGAAATTGGCTTCAACGTCGAAGTTCAGCCGGTGCCGGATACGCGCAATAAATTTAATATGCTGGCCAGCACCGGCCAGGGGGCCGGCGGTCTGCTGCTCGCCGGGCATACCGATACCGTGCCGTTCGATGATGGCCGCTGGACCCGCGATCCGTTCGCCCTTACCGAGCACGACAACAAGCTTTACGGTCTCGGCACCGCCGACATGAAGGGCTTCTTCGCCTTTATTCTTGACGCCCTGCGCGATGTTGACGTCAGTAAACTCAAAAAGCCGCTCTATATTCTGGCTACCGCCGATGAAGAGACCAGCATGGCCGGAGCCCGCTACTTTGCCGAAACCACCCGGCTGCGCCCGGACTGCGCGATTATCGGCGAACCAACGTCCCTGCAGCCGGTGCGAGCGCACAAGGGCCATATATCCACCGCCGTTCGCGTCCAGGGCCAGTCGGGTCACTCCAGCGATCCGGCGCGCGGGGTTAACGCCATTGAGCTCATGCACGACGCGATTGGCCGCATCATGCAGCTGCGCGATGTGCTGAAGGAGCGCTACCACTTTGCCGCCTTCACCGTACCCTATCCGACGCTCAACCTCGGATCGATTCACGGCGGCGACGCGTCTAACCGCATCTGCGCCTGCTGCGAGCTGCATATGGATATTCGTCCGCTGCCGGGCATGACGCTCAACGATCTCAACGGGCTGCTGGACGAAGCGCTGGCGCCGGTCAGCGAACGCTGGCCGGGTCGTTTAACCGTGAGCGAGCTCCATCCGCCGATCCCCGGCTACGAGTGCCCGCCGGATCATCAGCTCGTGCAGGTGGTTGAAAAACTGCTCGGCGCACAAACCGAAGTCGTCAACTACTGTACCGAAGCGCCGTTTATCCAGACCATCTGTCCGACGCTGGTTCTCGGTCCTGGCTCAATTAACCAGGCCCACCAGCCGGATGAATATCTGGAAACCCGGTTTATTAAGCCGACCCGCGAGCTGATAACCCAGGTCGTGCATCATTTCTGCTGGCACTAAAATCGCGCTTTTCCCGCCCCGTATCCAGGGGCGGGACAGTGACAATTGTCACATTCCCATAAGCAACGCTTATCAAGCGACCTCTGAGTTAAATTTCGCAAATTGCCGCCATTTATTCGTTTGCTGAAGCGATTTCGCAACAATTGACGTGGGGGTTTTTACGTGGCTTTATAAAAGACGGCTGCTTATCCGCGACTCATCGTTGCCGAGTCGCGGATATAACAAAATAAAATGAGATGGGGTGTCTGGGGTAACATGAACGAACAATATTCCGCTTTGCGTAGTAATGTCAGTATGCTCGGTAAAGTGCTGGGCGATACCATCAAGGATGCACTGGGAGAGAACATTCTTGATCGTGTCGAAACTATCCGTAAATTGTCCAAGTCTTCGCGTGCGGGCAATGAAGCCAATCGCCAGGAACTGCTCACCACGCTGCAAAACTTGTCCAACGACGAGCTGCTGCCGGTAGCGCGCGCCTTCAGCCAGTTTCTGAACCTGGCCAATACCGCTGAGCAGTACCACAGCATTTCGCCAAACGGCGAAGCGGCCAGCAATCCGGAAGTGATTGCCCGTACCCTGAGAAAGCTCAAAGGCCAATCCCATCTCAACGAAGACACCATTAAAAAAGCGGTGGAGTCCCTGTCGCTGGAGCTAGTATTAACCGCCCACCCGACCGAAATCACCCGCCGTACCCTGATCCACAAAATGGTGGAAGTGAATAACTGCCTGAAGCAGCTCGATAACAAAGAGATCGCTGACTACGAGCACCACCAGCTGATGCGCCGCCTGCGCCAGCTGATCGCCCAGTCATGGCATACCGATGAAATCCGTAAATATCGCCCGACGCCGGTTGACGAGGCGAAGTGGGGCTTTGCGGTCGTCGAAAACAGCCTGTGGGAAGGCGTGCCGAACTACCTGCGCGAGCTGAACGAACAGCTGGAAGAGAACCTCGGCTATCAGCTGCCGGTTGATTTCGTACCGGTGCGCTTCACCTCCTGGATGGGCGGTGACCGCGACGGTAACCCAAACGTGACCTCCGATATCACCCGTCACGTGCTGCTGCTCAGCCGCTGGAAAGCCACCGATCTGTTCCTCAAAGATATCCAGCTGCTGATTTCCGAGCTGTCGATGGTCGAGTGTACCGACGAGCTGCGCGAAATGGCCGGCGCCGAAGGGGCACAGGAGCCGTACCGCTATCTGATGAAAAAGCTGCGCACCCAGCTGATGGATACGCAGTCGTGGCTGGAAGCGCGCCTGAAAGGGCAGAAGCTGCCGAAACCTGCGGGCCTGATTACCCAGAACGAACAGCTGTGGGAGCCGCTTTACGCCTGCTATAAATCCCTGCAGGCCTGCGGCATGGGCATTATCGCCAACGGCGAGCTGCTTGATACTCTGCGCCGCGTGAAGTCATTCGGCGTGCCGCTGGTACGCATCGATATTCGTCAGGAAAGCACCCGCCATACCGAAGCGCTGGGCGAAATGACCCGCTATCTCGGCATCGGCGATTATGAAAGCTGGTCAGAGGCCGACAAGCAGGCATTCCTGATCCGCGAGCTGAACTCCAAGCGTCCGCTGCTGCCGCGTCAGTGGGAGCCAAGCAATGAAACCCGCGAAGTTCTCGATACCTGCAAAGTGATCGCCGAAGCGCCGCACGGATCCATTGCCGCTTACGTGATCTCCATGGCGAAGACGCCGTCTGACGTGCTGGCCGTACACCTGCTGCTCAAAGAGGCCGGTATTGGCTTCGCGCTGCCGGTTGCTCCGCTGTTTGAAACCCTGGACGACCTGAATAACGCCAACGATGTGATGACCCAGCTGCTGAATATCGACTGGTACCGCGGCTTTATTCAGGGCAAACAGATGGTCATGATCGGCTACTCTGACTCGGCGAAAGATGCGGGCGTCATGGCCGCTTCCTGGGCGCAGTACCAGGCTCAGGACGCGCTGATCAAAACCTGCGAAAAAGCCGGGATTGAGCTGACGCTGTTCCACGGTCGCGGCGGCTCCATCGGCCGCGGCGGCGCCCCGGCGCACGCGGCGCTGCTTTCCCAGCCTCCAGGCAGCCTGAAAGGCGGCCTGCGCGTCACCGAGCAGGGCGAGATGATCCGCTTCAAGTTCGGTCTGCCGGAAGTCACCATCAGCAGCCTGTCGCTGTATACCAGCGCGATTCTGGAAGCGAACCTGCTGCCGCCGCCGGAGCCCAAACCGGAGTGGCGCGATATCATGGCCGAGCTGTCCGACATTTCTTGTGAAATGTACCGCGGCTACGTGCGTGAAAATAAAGACTTCGTACCTTACTTCCGCTCCGCCACCCCGGAGCAGGAGCTGGGCAAACTGCCGCTCGGCTCACGCCCGGCGAAACGCCGCGCTACCGGCGGGGTAGAGTCTCTGCGCGCGATCCCATGGATCTTCGCCTGGACCCAGAACCGCCTGATGCTGCCGGCCTGGCTCGGCGCCGGCGCCGCGCTGCAGAAAGTGGTGGAAGATGGCAAACAGAGCGAGCTGGAAACCATGTGTCGCGACTGGCCGTTCTTCTCAACCCGTCTTGGGATGCTGGAAATGGTGTTCTCGAAGGCCGACCTGTGGCTGGCGGAATATTACGATCAGCGCCTGGTGAAGCCGGAGCTGTGGGGCCTCGGCAGCGAGCTGCGCGAGCTGCTGTCTTCAGGTATTAACGTGGTGCTCGATATCGCCAACGATTCTCATCTGATGGCCGACCTGCCGTGGATTGCCGAGTCTATCCAGCTGCGTAATATCTATACCGACCCGCTGAACGTCCTGCAGGCAGAGCTGCTGCACCGCTCGCGTCTGGCGGAAGAGCTGGGCCAGGATCCGGACCCGCGCGTTGAGCAGGCGCTGATGGTCACCATCGCCGGCGTGGCTGCGGGTATGCGTAACACCGGCTAACCTCCGCCCTTCGTCAGCATAAATCCCCGGATGGCGCCGTACGCGCCCCCGGGGATTTTTATTAATGGTGCAGCATCTCGTCAACAATCTGCTCTTTATGCAGCGCATAAGGGTAGTACGTCGGCCAGTTATCCATCTCTTTCAGCAGGGACTCCTGCGAATCATTGCCCATAAAGATATGGAAGTGCTGGGATTTTCTCGGGCCAATCGTGTGATCGCTAAACTGGACGAATTTCGGCGCTTTCGAGTCTGCCTGCTGGCACTCAAATAAATAGCGCACGCCCTTCTTGCCGGAAGCATATTGCAGGATCTTATAGCCGGAATAGGCGTACCGACAGGCGTTAACCTCTTTCCCGACGTGGAACTCCATCACGTTGTCTTCAATCCCAATTTGATCAACGTCGGTGGCGTACCCCTTCTTATAATATTCCCGATACTCGGCGACGCTTTTCGCTCCCGCTTTTTTAGCCTTCTGCTCCAGCACCGGATCCAGGTCCCCCTTAAGCAGATACGGATTCACCGATTGCCAGATACCATCCCAGTCGCTTAACGGGCGATCCTTAACGTCTTTATCGGCGAAAATACCTTCGCTCGCCTTAACTTCCGCCTCGGTCAATGCCGGACCGTGGCTGTGGTTCCCGTGAGCAAAAGCCTGGCTACCGGCCAGCAGCATGCCAACGCCAAGCGCAAATACGGGTATCTTTCTGGTCATCACTCTCTCCTGAGTTAACTTTTGCAATCGATAGTTACGATATAACATAACATTTATGTTGTGCAACATCTGATGCGCGCAGATTCGCCCGACTTTGGCCCTTCCCGCGATGTCGGGTATGATAAAAACGTGGGGCTTTTTAAGGAGCAGGAATGGACGGCCATCTCAGTCAGCACATCGATGCTTTAATTAAAGGCCCGACGGCAATCAGGCAGGTTCGCTTTACCAGCGAACATCGCCCGACTTCGGCGCTGGCGCTGCAGGTCGATTTTCCGCGCCTCGACGTTATCCTCGAAGGCCAGCGCGGCGATCCCGGCATCAAGGCCGAGCCGGCGCTGCTTTGCCGCTATGATGTGCTGTATATTCCCGCAGGCGGCTGGGATCTTGCGCAGTGGCAGGCGCCCTGCACCGCGTTGAGCATTCAGTTTGGCAAGCAGCAGCTTGAGTTCACCCTTCAGCGCTGGGACGGCGAGACGCTGCATATTGAAGAGAGAGTGCAGGCGCCGCGCCGCGGCCCTCGCGTGGGCTCCTTTCTGCTGCAGGCGCTCAATGAAATGCAGATGCAGCCGCAGGAGCAGCAAACCGCGCGCTACATCGCGATCGGCCTGCTCAGCCACTGCGCCGATCTCCTCGGCAGCCAGGTGCAAACCGCTTCCCGCAGCCAGGCGCTGTTTGAAGCCATCCGAAAATATATCGATGCCCGCTTCGCCGAACCCTTAACCCGCGAGTCGGTCGCCGAGGCGTTCTATCTCTCCCCCAACTATCTCTCTCATCTGTTTCAGAAATGCGGACCGATGGGCTTTAACGAATACCTGAACCACGTGCGTCTCGAGCAGGCCCGAATGCTGCTAAAAGGCCACGATATGAAGGTTAAGGATGTCGCCCACGCCTGCGGTTTTGCCGACAGTAACTACTTCTGCCGCCTGTTTCGTAAAAATACCGAACGCTCGCCGTCAGAATATCGTCGCCAGTATCATAGCCAGCTGACGGAAAAGCATCCGCCGACGGAAAACTAGATTTTTGTAAGTTCGTTATAGCAACCACGCCCCGATTCTCTCCCGATATGCCAGGCAGCGGCGAATAAACGTGATCTAAATCACTGTTACCCGCAATGCGTACATTTATCCAGTTTTTGGCAAATTTGTCATCTGGCGACCCGCCGGGCCCAGGCCGTATCCTTATCTCAACGTCACTGAATTACGCATTGAGGAAAGGTTATGGAACTCTATCTGGACACCGCGAACGTAGCAGAAGTTGAACGCCTGGCACGCATCTACCCGCTGGCCGGGGTAACCACCAATCCGAGCATCATCGCCGCGGGAAAAACGCCGGTTTGGGACGTTCTGCCCCGCCTGCAAAAAGCCGTTGGCCCGGATGGGATCCTCTTTGCCCAGACCATGAGCCGCGACGCGCAGGGCATGGTTGAAGAGGCAAAACGCCTGAGTAACGCCATACCCGGCATTGTGGTAAAAATCCCGGTCACCGCCGAAGGCCTCGCCGCGATAAAGCTGCTGAAAAAAGAGGGCATCACCACGCTCGGTACCGCGGTCTACAGCGCCTCTCAGGGTCTGCTGGCGGCGCTGGCCGGGGCAAAATACGTCGCGCCTTACGTCAACCGCGTTGACGCCCAGGGCGGCGACGGCATCCGCATGGTACAGGAGCTGCAAACCCTGCTGGAGCTGCACGCGCCGGGCAGCAAGGTGCTGGCGGCCAGCTTTAAAACTCCGCGTCAGGCGCTCGACTGCCTGCTGGCCGGATGTGAAGCTATCACCCTTCCTTTAGACGTAGCGCAACAAATGCTCGGCACGCCCGCGGTAGAGTCAGCAATAGAGAAGTTTGAGCAAGACTGGAATAGCGCTTTTGGAAATCTGAACCTGTAACCCGATCGGCGAACCGCCCGCGGGCGGTATCGCGATCATCCAGGAGGAATAGAAATGGATCGCATTATTCAATCGCCAGGCAAATACATTCAGGGTGCAAATGCTATCACCCGCCTCGGCGGCTATCTCAAACCGCTGGCCGAGCGCTGGCTTATCGTTGGCGACAAGTTTGTGCTGGGCTTTGCCGAAGAAAAGCTGCGTCAAAGCCTGACCGAAGCCGGCCTGGTCGCCGAAATTGCCCCGTTCGGTGGCGAATGCTCGCATAATGAAATCAATCGCTTGCGTGATATCGCAGGCTCAGCCCGCTGCAATGCCGTACTGGGTATCGGCGGCGGAAAAACGCTGGATACCGCAAAAGCATTAGCACATTTTATGAATCTACCGGTGGTAATTGCCCCCACCATCGCCTCCACCGACGCCCCCTGCAGCGCGCTCTCGGTTATCTATACCGACGAGGGCGAGTTCGACAGCTATCTGATGCTGCCGCGCAACCCAAATATGGTCATTGTTGATACCCAGATTGTTGCCGGCGCTCCGGCGCGCCTGCTGGCAGCCGGCATCGGCGATGCGCTGGCCACCTGGTTTGAAGCCCGCGCCTGTTCACGCAGCGGCGCTACCACCATGGCCGGCGGGAAATGCACCCAGGCGGCGCTGGCGCTGGCTGAACTGTGCTACCACACGCTGATTGAAGAGGGAGAAAAGGCGATGCTAGCGGCGGAGCAGCATGTTGTCACGCCGGCGCTGGAAAAAGTGATCGAGGCCAACACCTACCTCAGCGGCGTCGGCTTTGAAAGCGGCGGCCTGGCAGCCGCACATGCGATCCACAACGGCCTGACCGCCCTGCCGGACGCCCATCATTACTATCACGGTGAGAAGGTCGCCTTCGGCACGCTGACGCAGCTGGTGCTGGAAAACGCGCCGGTAGAAGAGATTGAAACCGCCGCCGCGCTGTGTCACAGCGTGGGCCTGCCGCTCACCCTGGCCCAGCTGGATATCAAAGAGGATATTCCGGGTAAAATGCGCATCGTCGCCGAAGCCGCCTGCGCGGAGGGAGAAACTATCCATAACATGCCTGGCGGAGCCACGGCGGATCAGGTGTACGCCGCGCTGCTGGTCGCCGACCAGTACGGTCAACGTTTTCTGGAGGAGTGGGAATAAATAAAAATGGCCCTCGAAGAGGGCCATTTTTTTACACCGCCGGGCGCACGCCCAGGGTGTGGCAAATCGCGTAGCTCATCTCCGCGCGGTTTAAGGTGTAAAAGTGGAAATCCTTCACCCCTTCGCGGCTTAAAATTTTGACCATGTCCATGGCGATGTTCGCCCCCACCAGCTGGCGAGTTTCCGCATCATTATCCAGACCTTCAAACATTTTCGACATCCACGTTGGAATACGCACGTTGGTCATATCAGCAAATTTCTTCGCCTGCTTGAAGTTGGATACCGGCAGGATGCCCGGGATAATTTCGACATCAATTCCCGCGGAGACGCAGCGATCGCGAAAGCGCAGGTAGCTTTCAACATCAAAGAAGAACTGGGTGATCGCCCGGTTAGCGCCGGCCTCAACCTTACGCTTCAGGTTCAGCAGATCCGCCTGGGCGCTTTTCGCTTCCGGGTGCACTTCCGGGTAGGCCGCCACGGAGATATCAAAATCGCCCACTTCTTTCAGCAGCGTCACCAGGTCCGCGGCATACATATCCGGCTTACCGCTGCCCGGCGGCAGGTCGCCGCGCAGGGCGACGATATGGCGGATCCCGTTGTTCCAGTAATCCTGAGCAATCGTGCGCAGCTCATCGCGGCTGGCGTCGATACAGGTCAGGTGCGGTGCCGCTTCAAGACCCGTGCGCTCTTTGATGCCTTTGATGATGCTGTGGGTACGGTCGCGTTCACCGGAGTTAGCGCCGTAGGTCACCGAAACAAATTTTGGCTTCAGGCTGCTTAAGCGATCGATGGATTTCCACAGGGTTTGCTCCATTTCACTGGTCCGCGGCGGAAAGAATTCAAAAGACACATTAATCTGGCCCTGCACTTCTGCCAGGCTCTGATTCAGGGCTTCCCGCTGATTGGCGTGAAAAAAGCTCATACCTTACCTCATCAATCGCATTTTATTGTTTGTCGTGTTGCGAACTTCTATACGTTTAGACGTCCAGATGTAAAAATGACGGAAAAGAGCCCGGGCGTCAATAGAAAAATCAGCGTAAAGAGTGAGGAATATTCAGAGAAGATGAAAATGATTCACATCGTTTATGCTAAACGCCACAGGGTTCGGCGCTAAGCGAATGATTCCTCAAGCAAGGGGAGCAGCCACGCGCGCAAAGCGTCATTCTGCGGCAGCGTGGCCACGCCCAACGCCAGCGGAAAATGCAGGCAGGCCTCATCCAGCGGATAAAAGACTACCCCCTGACGCTGAATAGCGGCAAAGGATGCCGGCAGCAAAATCATCCCTTCCCCACGCGCGATGCGGGCCAGCAGAACGTCATGCTCCGCAGGCTCTTCCACGTAGGCAGGCGTATACCCCGCCCGTTCAAACATCCGTCGGGTGTAGTCAAAAAATGCCGGATTGCGCTCGCGTTTAAACCAAAACAGCGGCCGATGGTTAAAGGCCCTGAGGGCCAGCCCGGAGACGCTGGATTCCGGCCAGGATGCCGGCAGCGCAGCGATCAGCGGCTCCTGATAGGGCAAGGGGGACAGAACCAGCCCGCTGGCATCAAGGGGGAGCGCCACCAGAGCCGCATCCAGCCGGCCCTTGCGCACCTGCTGCGCGAGGGATGGCGAGCCGTGACGGCTCATCTGCAAAGGGCGGCCACTCTCCCTTAACGCGGCTTCGGCAGCGGTAAACACGCCCTGCTCAAAGGCGGTCGTCAGCCCGATCCGCAGCGGCGGCTGCCCGCTATCGGAGAGCTGGCCCAGCGCGGTTAAGGTTTGCTCCTGTAGCGCCAGCAGAGGGCGAATGATATCCAGCACCCGCTGTCCCTCCTCCGTGAGGATCAGGCCCCGGGTATGGCGCACGAATAGCGCGGTTCCCAGCTGTTCTTCCAGGTGACGGATATGACGGCTAAGCGGCGGCTGCGAAATAAACAGGCGCTGCGCCGCCCGGCTAATATTGTTCTCCTCCGCGACCACGGCAAAATAGCGCAGCAGACGAAGATCCAGAGAATAGAGGCGTGAATTTGTCATACCGAAAAGGTATCACGAAAAGGGTATTACTCAAGCCCGGCAAACTTTCTTAATCTCCTCATCACACCCCACATTATGAGGAAAGATCGTGACTTCAGAACGTTTTACTACCGGCCTGGAGATGCTGCAGCGCGTTGACGGTAAGGGCGGCGAAGCCGTCGTTAACAGCCTGAGCGACATCGCCCCTGATTTTGCCCGCTATTTGATTGAGTTCCCTTTTGGCGATATTTACGCCAGGCCCGGGCTCGATTTGCGCAGTCGAGAGATCGCCACCATTGCCGCCCTGACCGCCATGGGCAACGCCGCCCCGCAGCTGAAGGTGCACATCGCAGCCGGGCTACACGTCGGCCTGACGCAGGAAGAGATCGTTGAAGTGATCGTGCAGATGGCGGTGTATGCCGGATTCCCGGCCGCCCTCAACGGGCTGTTTGCCGCCAAAGAGGTGTTCGCCGGGCGCTAGCGGCAAAAGAGACCGGACGGGCGTCCGGTCTCTCAGACAGGGAGATTACAGCAGCTGTGCCAGGCGATTAATATCCGATTGAATCGCGCCGGCGGTCACATCACGCCCGGCGCCCGGGCCGCGGATCACCAGCGGATTATCACGATACCAGCGGCTGTCGATAGCGAAGACGTTATCGCACGGCAGCAGCGCCGCCAGCGGATGCTCCTGGCGCACGGCCTCAACGCCGACGCGCGCCTTGCCGTTGGCGTCAAAACGCGCAACGTAGCGCAGCACCAGGCCCATTTCACGGGCGGCCTCAAGGCGCTGCAGCATCTGCTCGTTCAGCTCGTCGCCATTCTCAAAGAAGTGATCGACGGAACCCTCTTCGCAGTGCGCCGGCACCAGCGATTCCACGCGCACCTGGTCAGGCTCGATATCATAGCCCGCCTCACGCGCGAGGATCACCAGCTTGCGCATCACGTCTTTGCCCGAAAGGTCAACGCGCGGATCCGGTTCAGTTAACCCCTGCTGCCATGCCTGATCGACCAGATCGGTAAACGGCACCGTCCCGTCAAACTGCAGGAACAGCCAGGAGAGCGTCCCGGAGAAAATACCGCTCAGCGCCAGAATGGTATCGCCGCTGTCGATCAGGTCACGCACCGTGTGGTTTACCGGCAGCCCGGCGCCAACGGTGGCGTTGTAGAGCCAATGACGCCCCGTTTTCTCAAACGCGTCGTGGATCTGACGGTATTTATCGCTGCTGCTGGCCCCGGCCAGCTTATTGGCGCTGATCACGTGAAAACCGTGGCTGGCAAAATCAAGATACTGATCCGCCAGCTGCGCGCTGGCGGTCACGTCCAGCACCACTAAATCGTCGTACGGGTGGGCACGCATCCACAGGAACAGCGATTCTTCATCCTGCTCAACGGCCTCATCATGGAAGAAAGCCAGCGCGCGGCTGGCGTCCAGCCCTTCGTAATTCAGCAGGCTGCGGCGGCTATCCACCACCCCGGCGAGAACAAACTCAAAGCCGGTGCGGGCAGAAAGCGTGGTTTGCTCACGCGCAAACAGCTCCAGCCAGCGGGAACCGATATTGCCTTTGCCAAACAGCACCAGGCCGATGCGCTTTTCCGCGCGGAACAGCGACTGGTGCAGGCCCTGAATCAGGCTTTCGGTTGGGCCCGCGCGCAGCACGGCAACCAGGCTAATCCCCTCTTCAGACTGCCAGGTAAACTCAACCGGCTGCCCTTTCAGCTGCTGCCAGAAGCGGTGGCAGTGCAGCGGATTGCGGGTAACGCCCGCGCCAACCATCGCCACCAGCGCCAGCTTCTGACGTAAACGCAGCTCGCCAGGCAAACCGGCTTCATCGAGCAGCCGCAGCGCGCTGTCCGCCACTTCGGCGGTATAGCAGAACTGCAGCAGCCTGCGGTCGGCGTGCACGCCAACGGCCAGCGGGCGCAGCTGGGCGCGTTTAAAGATAAGGTCCAGCTCCTTGTGCGCCAGCTTGAAATCCTGGCCCGCGGGCACCTGGAACTCAATCAGGCACACGTCGTCATGGCTGGTGACAATCCGCGCCCCGGTCCCGGAAGCCAGAACGCGTTCAATACGCGTAGAACCCTGCTCAGGGGTGTAGCTACAGCGCAGTTGCAGGTCGATATCGCTGCCGGAGACCGGCTGGAGCGTACGCGCGTGCAGCACCGGCGCCGCCAGGCGAGCCAGCTCGCTAGCTTCATCCAGGCGCAGCAGCGGCAGCAGGCAGGCATCCTTCACTTTACGCGGGTCGGCGCTGTAAACCCCGGCAACGTCGCTCCAGATAGTGACGCGTGAGGCGCCGGCCAGAGCGCCGATCTGGGTGGCGGAATAGTCGGAGCCGTTACGGCCCAGCAGCACGGTTTCTCCGGCGTTGTTACGCGAGATAAAGCCGGTCACCACCAGACGTTTGTTCGGATGCTGCGCCATGAGCTGCTGCAGCAGCGGATAGGATAAACCTTCATCCACCTGCGGCTGCGCCGAACGCTCGGCGCGCAGGAAGCTGCGCGCATCAAGCCACGCGGCTTCCAGCCCCAGCTGGTTGAGGACCGCGGCCATCAGGCGCGCGGACCAGACTTCGCCGTGGCCAACCACTTCAGCGTATACCGCATCGGTGACGCCGCTATCCAGCAGACCCGCCAGTCGTTCAAGGTCGTGAACAAAGGTCGTAATGAGCGTGTCGGCAGCGTCTGCCGACAGCAGGCCGGAGATCAGCTCCATCTGATAACGGCGCAGCGACTGCTGTACCTGATGCGCAGAGAGGCGATCGGTCTGGCTGAGCTTCAGCCAGCTAATCAGCTGGTTGGTGGTGCTGCCGGCGGCGGAGACAACCATCATGTCGCCTGCCTGCGAGTATTCCGTCATGATCCCCGCGACGCGCAGGTAACATTTCGCATCCGCTAAACTACTCCCACCAAATTTGTGCAGCTGACGACCCTTCGCCCCTGCCTGCGCAATCACACTCATGTTTATTCCTCGTTTGCTGCCCGGAAGCCATTTTCCAGGTCGGCAATTAAATCTTCACCATCTTCAATACCGGTCGAAATACGCAGAAGCGTTTCTGAGATCCCCGCAGCCGCGCGCGCTTCAGGCGCCATGCCTGCGTGGGTCATCGTCGCAGCGTGAGAAATCAGACTTTCTACGCCCCCCAGCGACTCCGCCAGCGTAAATAGCGATAATCCGCTCAGGAAACGACGCAGCGTCTGCTCATCGCCATCCAGCTCGAAGCTTAACATCGCACCAAAACCTTTTTGCTGACGCGCAGCAATCTCATGCCCCTGATTTTCCGGCAGAGATGGATGATACAGTTTTTTCACCAGCGGCTGGGTTTTCAGATAGTCGACGATCGCCTGCGCGTTGCGCTGGGCCACCTCCATACGCGGGGAAAGCGTACGCAGACCGCGCAGCAGCAGGTAGCTATCGAAGGCCCCGCCGGTGACGCCAATATTATTCGCCCACCATGCCAGTTCGGTGACAGTCTGCGGATCTTTGGCAATCACCACGCCGGCGACAACGTCTGAGTGGCCGTTCAGGTATTTGGTGCACGAATGCAACACCAGATCGGCTCCCAGCGCCAGCGGATTTTGCAGTGCCGGGCTCAGGAAGGTGTTATCCACCACGCTCACCGCACCCGCTTCACGCGCCAGCGTGCAGATTTTCGCAATATCCACCACTCTCAGCAATGGATTACTTGGGCTTTCAACCAATACCAGCTTCGGTTTTTCCGCCAGCGCGGCGTTCAGCGCCTGCTCATCGTTTTGATCGACAAACAGCACGCGGTAGCAGCCGCGTTTCGCCAGGCTATCAAACAGACGATAGCTGCCGCCGTAGCAGTCGTGCGGCGCCACCAGCAGATCGCCCGGCTTGAGGTAAACGGTGGTCACCAGCAGAATAGCCGACATGCCGGTATTGGTCAGAACCGCGCCCGCGCCGCCTTCCAGCTCCGCCAGGGCGCGCTGTACCACGTCACGCGTTGGGTTACCGCGACGGGAATAGTCATGGGCACGAGGTTCGTTAAAGCCGGTGAAGTTATAGGTGCTGGAAAGGTGGATCGGCGGGACAACGCAACCGTACTGTTCGTCGTCATTTAAACCGCTACGCACTGCGATGGTGGCCTGTTTACGCGTCATGTTGGGCAGTTCCTGGGCTGAATCGGTGAAATGTCAGACTCCAGAGTAATCATTGTCACAATAGACGTCAATACATCTGGACATCTAAACTTCTTTGCGTATAGATTGAGCAAACAGGAAATAGCCGTTAAAATTATATGCATTAGCGCACATCCGTATCGGCTTATCTCATGTCAGAAAGACGACTCATGCGGTAAACTACGCGCGATTATGGCCCGGACTCAAGATTCAGGCCCTTAACTAATGACTAGAGGATTAAAGGTATCTCATGGCTGAATGGAGCGGCGAATATATCAGCCCATACGCTGAGCACGGTAAGAAGAGTGAGCAAGTAAAAAAAATTACGGTTTCCATTCCTCTGAAGGTGTTAAAGATCCTCACAGATGAACGCACGCGTCGTCAGGTCAACAACCTGCGTCACGCCACCAACAGCGAGCTGCTGTGTGAAGCGTTCCTGCATGCATTTACCGGTCAACCGTTGCCTAACGATGAAGACCTGCGTAAAGAACGCAGTGATGAAATTCCGGAAGCGGCGAAACAGATTATGCGTGAGATGGGCATCGACCCGGATACGTGGGAATACTAAGCCAATAAAAAAGGGCAGAAGAAAGCTTCTGCCCTTTTTTATTTCTCCGCGTTTGACGGCGAGAGAAACAAAAAAGCCGCCCTGAGGCGGCTTTTTCTTCTGGCTTCCGGCAACTTACTTGCTGGTGCCCGGTACGCTGAAGCGCTTGTTGAAGCGGTCAACGCGGCCACCGGTAGCAACATCACGCTGCTTGCCAGTGTAGAACGGGTGGCATTTACCGCACACGTCGAGGTTCAGGTCGTGACCAACGGTAGAGCGGATTTTCATGACGTTACCGCAAGAGCAGTTAGCAGTAACTTCTTCGTATTTCGGGTGAATATCTTTTTTCATGGGAGAACCTCAGTTAAGGCCGCGTCGCTCTTCCAGCCCTAACGCCAGACACCACGCGATGTTAATAATTTCCCGTAGACTTTCCGCCGTGCGGAACTCATGGGTAATAGTATAGGCTTTGGCACTGCACGAAGCACACCAAAGGCGGCGAATCATACAGAATTTGACCGACGGATGCAAACTGATCCGCGAGCCCTTATCACAATGTGTATACTAACCGGCCAGATTTCAAGTCAGGAAGATGACATGCCCGTCGCCCACGTAGCCCTGCCCGTTCCGCTGCCCCGCACCTTTGACTATTTGCTCCCTGAAGGCATCACGGTCAAAGCGGGCTGTCGCGTGCGCGTGCCGTTCGGTAAACAGGAGCGCATCGGCATTGTCACCGCGATTAGCGAACGCAGCGAGCTGCCGCTGGATGGGCTCAAGCCGGTCGCCGAAGCGCTGGACGCCGAGCCGGTCTTTTCTTCCTCTATCTGGCGGCTGCTGCTGTGGGCGGCCGACTATTATCATCACCCGATTGGCGACGTGCTGTTTCACGCCCTCCCCATCGCCCTGCGCCAGGGAAAGCCGGCCAGCGCGACGCCGCAGTGGTACTGGTTCGCCACCGAGCAGGGCCAGGCGGTAGACATCAACGGCCTCAAGCGTTCACCAAAGCAGCAGCAGGCCCTGGCCGCGCTGCGTCAGGGAAAAATCTGGCGTCATCAGGTGGCGGAGCTGGAGTTCAGCGATGCGGCGCTGCAGGCGCTGCGCGGGAAAGGGCTCTGCGAGCTGGCAAACGAAGCGCCGGCCATCACCGACTGGCGGACGAACTTCACCGTCCCCGGAGAGCGGCTGCGCCTGAATACCGAGCAGGCCACCGCCGTCGGGGCGATCCACAGCGCCGCTGACCGCTTTTCCACCTGGCTGCTGGCGGGGATCACCGGCTCGGGGAAAACCGAAGTTTATCTGAGCGTGCTGGAAAACGTGCTGGCGCAGGGTCGCCAGGCGCTGGTGATGGTGCCGGAAATCGGCCTGACGCCGCAAACCATCGCCCGCTTTCGCGAGCGCTTTAACGCTCCCGTTGAGGTCCTGCACTCCGGACTTAACGATAGCGAACGCCTCTCGGCGTGGCTGAAAGCCAAAAACGGCGAGGCGGCGATAGTTATCGGCACCCGCTCGTCGCTATTTACCCCGTTTAAAGACCTCGGGGTGATCGTGATTGATGAAGAGCACGACAGCTCCTATAAGCAGCAGGAAGGCTGGCGCTATCACGCCCGCGACCTCGCGGTGTGGCGCGCCCATAGCGAGCAAATCCCGATTATTCTCGGCTCGGCCACCCCGGCGCTGGAGACGTTACACAACGTTCGCCAGGGCAAATATCGCCAGCTCAAGCTGACCAGGCGCGCGGGTAACGCCCGCCCAGCCCAGCAGCACGTGCTGGATTTAAAAGGCCAGCAGCTGCAGGCAGGGCTCTCTCCGGCGCTTATTGCCCGGATGCGTCAGCACCTGCAGGCCGATAATCAGGTCATCCTGTTTTTAAACCGTCGCGGCTTCGCCCCGGCGCTGCTGTGCCATGACTGCGGCTGGATTGCCGAATGCCCGCGCTGCGACAGCTATTACACCCTGCACCAGGCGCAGCATCATCTGCGCTGCCACCACTGCGACAGCCAGCGGCCTATACCGCGTCAGTGCCCTTCCTGCGGCTCGACGCATCTGGTGCCGGTAGGGCTCGGCACGGAGCAGCTGGAGCAGGCGCTGGCGCCGCTGTTTCCTGAAGTGCCAATATCCCGCGTTGACCGGGATACGACCAGCCGAAAAGGGGCGCTTGAGCAGCATCTCTCCGATATTCATCGCGGCGGGGCGCGTATTCTGATTGGCACCCAGATGCTGGCAAAAGGTCACCACTTTCCGGACGTCACCCTGGTCTCACTGCTCGACGTCGACGGGGCGCTGTTTTCCGCCGATTTCCGCTCGGCGGAGCGCTTCGCCCAGCTCTACACCCAGGTATCCGGCCGCGCGGGCCGCGCCGGGAAACAGGGCGAGGTTATCCTCCAGACCCACCATCCTGAGCATCCGCTGCTGCAAACGCTGTTATATAAAGGCTATGACGCCTTCGCGGATCAGGCGCTCTCCGAACGCCAGGCGATGCAGCTGCCGCCGTGGACCAGCCACGTGCTGATTCGTGCGGAAGACCACAACAACCAGCAGGCCCCGCTGTTCCTACAGCAGCTGCGTAACCTGCTGCAGGCCAGCCCGCTGGCCGACGATAAGCTGTGGGTGCTTGGCCCGGTTCCGGCGCTGGCGCCAAAGCGCGGAGGCCGCTGGCGCTGGCAGATCCTGCTGCAGCACCCGTCGCGCACTCGCCTGCAGCACATCGTCAGCGGCACGCTGGCGCTGATCAATACGCTGCCGGAAGCGCGCAAGGTGAAGTGGATGCTGGACGTCGATCCTATTGAAGGTTAAGCCTTCTCCTGCGAGGCGGATCGAAAAAATTCAATGCTCATCACGTTTTTCATGAAAATTCTGTAACTCTATGCAGCGACTATCTGCTAAAAATGTTGTTGATGTCAGATCACCAGGGATGTGTCTGCGCCAGCCAGCGAGGAGAAAACAGGTGAAGCCCAAAAAACAGGTGGTTGCCGCCACGATGAAAGACGTCGCCCTGAAGGCTAACGTTTCAACGGCAACCGTATCCCGAGCGTTAATGAATCCCGATAAGGTTTCACAAACGACCCGCAACCGGGTAGAGCAGGCGGCGCTTGAAGTCGGCTATTTGCCGCAGTCGCTCGGGCGAAATATGAAACGCAACGAATCGCGCACGATTCTGGTGATTGTGCCGGATATTTGCGATCCCTTTTTCAGTGAAATCATCCGCGGTATCGAAATCACCGCGGCGGAACAGGGGTACCTGGTGCTGATCGGCGACTGCGCCCATCAAAACCGTCAGGAAAAAACCTTTATCGACCTGATTATTACCAAGCAGATCGACGGCATGCTGCTGCTCGGCTCCCGCCTGCCGTTCGATGCCGGCGTAGAGGAGCAGCGCAATCTGCCGCCGATGGTGATGGCAAACGAGTTTGCGCCAGAGCTCGAGCTGCCCACGGTGCATATCGACAACCTCACCGCCGCGTTCAACGCCGTCAACTACCTGCACGAGCTGGGGCACAAGCGTATAGGCTGTATCGCCGGTCCGGAAGAGATGCCGCTGTGCCACTACCGTCTGCAGGGTTACGTCCAGGCGCTGCGCCGCAGCGGGATAACCGTCGAGCCGCAGTATATTGCCCGCGGTAATTTTACCTATGAAGCCGGCTCTAACGCCCTCGAGCAGCTTTTATCGCTGCCCGTGCCGCCAACGGCGGTGTTTTGCCACAGCGATATTATGGCGCTGGGGGCTCTGTCACTGGCAAAACGCCGTGGCCTGAAAATTCCTGACGATTTGTCTATTATTGGTTTCGATAACATCTCTTTGTCTGAATTTTGCGATCCGCCATTGACGACCGTTGCGCAACCGCGCTTTGATATCGGCCGCGAAGCGATGCTGCTATTGCTGGACCAGCTGCACGGTCACAGCGTCAGCAGCGGCTCGCGACTGCTTGACTGCGAGCTGATCGTTCGCGGCAGTACGCGAAAAATCAGAGCATAACCATCAGGCTTTCGGGCCTGCTCTTCTGGTCAAAGGCCCGCCGCTTAAGTAACATGGCGGGCTGACGAATGAATAAGACAGCGAAACGATAGTGGCACAACGAGATTATGTACGCCGCAGCCAACCGGCTTCTTCGCGGCGCAAAAAGAGCAACACCCGAAGCTCAAGGAACAAGCAAAGCGGCCTTTCTGCTGTTTCACCTACTATGGTGGCAATCGCGGCGGCCGTGCTGGTGGCCTTTATCGGTGGACTGTACTTCATCACGCACCACAAAAAAGAAGAAGCTGAAGCGCTGCAAAACCGCCAGGCGGCAGGTAACGGCCTACCGCCGAAACCGGAGGAGCGCTGGCGCTATATTAAAGAGCTGGAAAGCCGTCAGCCTGGCGTACGTGCGCCAACCGAACCGACGGCCGGCGGCGAAGTGATGAAGCCTGAACAGCTGACCAACGAACAGCGCCAGCTGCTGGCACAGATGCAGGCCGATATGCGCCAGCAGCCGACCCAGCTGACCGAAGTGCCGTGGAACGAACAGACCCCGGCGCAGCGCCAGCAGACGCTGCAGCGTCAGCGCCTGGCTCAGCAGCAGGTACAGCAGCAGCAGTGGGCGCAAACCCAGCAGCAGGCGCCGGTGCAGCAGCCGCGCGCACAGCAGCGGGTTGCAGAACAGCCGGTACAGCAGCCGAAGCCGGTACAGCAGCCGAAACAAACGGCAGCGCCGCAGCCGTATCAGGATCTGCTGCAGACGCCAGCGCATACCGCAACCGCGCCTAAAACGCAGGCGGCCGCGCCGGTTGCGCGAGTTGAAGAGGCGCCAAAAGCCGCAGCCGAGAAGAAAGACGATCGCAGCTGGATGATCCAGTGCGGCTCCTTTAAAGGGGCTGAACAGGCGGAAACCGTCCGTGCGCAGCTGGCCTTTGAAGGCTTTGCCTCGCACATCACCACCAACAACGGCTGGAATCGCGTGGTCATTGGGCCGCTGAAAGGCAAGGAAAATGCCAACGACATGATCGGTCGCCTGAAAATGGCCGGGCATGCAAACTGCATTCGTCTCGCCGCCAGGGGTTGAAACCCTCAAAATCCCCCCCATCTATAATTGCATTCCGCCCCGCGTAAAGCGCGGGGCCCCTATTCCGCTTTTGTAACCAAGGGGTCTGCTCGTGACAACAATAGTTAGTGTTCGCCGTAACGGCCATGTGGTTATTGCCGGTGATGGCCAGGCCACGCTGGGCAACACCGTAATGAAAGGCAACGTGAAAAAAGTCCGCCGTCTCTACAATGACAAAGTGATTGCGGGCTTCGCCGGCGGCACCGCAGACGCCTTTACGCTGTTTGAACTGTTTGAACGTAAACTGGAAATGCACCAGGGCCATCTGGTCAAAGCCGCCGTTGAGCTGGCGAAGGACTGGCGTACCGATCGCATGCTGCGCAAGCTGGAAGCGCTGCTGGCGGTTGCGGATGAGAACTCGTCCCTGATCATCACCGGTAACGGTGACGTGGTGCAGCCAGAAAATGATTTAATTGCTATCGGCTCCGGTGGTCCCTACGCCCAGGCCGCTGCTCGCGCTCTGCTGGAAAATACCGATATGGGCGCTCGCGACATCGCAGAGAAGGCGTTGAATATTGCAGGCGATATCTGCATTTATACCAACCATTTCCACACCATCGAAGAATTAGCCTCTAAAGCGTAAGGATCTCCCATGTCTGAAATGACCCCACGCGAAATTGTCAGCGAACTGGACAAACATATTATTGGTCAGGACGCCGCTAAGCGTTCTGTCGCTATCGCCCTGCGTAACCGCTGGCGCCGCATGCAGCTTAGCGAAGAGCTGCGCCATGAAGTTACGCCGAAAAACATTCTGATGATCGGCCCAACCGGCGTCGGTAAAACCGAAATCGCGCGTCGCCTGGCGAAGCTGGCCAACGCGCCGTTCATCAAAGTGGAAGCGACCAAATTCACCGAAGTGGGCTATGTCGGTAAAGAAGTGGATTCCATCATCCGCGATCTGACCGATGCGGCGATCAAAATGGTCCGCATGCAGTCCATAGATAAAAACCGCTACCGTGCGGAAGAGCTGGCGGAAGAGCGCATTCTTGACGTGCTGATCCCACCGGCGAAAAATAACTGGGGCCAGGCTGAGCAAAATCAGGAGCCGTCCGCGGCGCGTCAGGCGTTCCGCAAAAAGCTGCGCGAAGGCCAGCTCGACGATAAAGAAATCGAGATTGACCTTGCCGCTGCGCCGATGGGCGTAGAGATCATGTCCCCTCCGGGCATGGAAGAGATGACCAGCCAGCTGCAGTCCATGTTCCAGAACCTGGGCGGGCAGAAGCAAAAGCCGCGCAAGCTGAAAATCAAAGACGCGATGAAGCTGCTGATTGAAGAAGAAGCGGCCAAGCTGGTTAACCCGGAAGAGCTGAAGCAGGACGCTATCGACGCGGTCGAGCAGCACGGTATCGTATTTATCGACGAGATCGACAAAATCTGTAAGCGCGGCGGCAATAGCTCCGGCCCGGACGTGTCTCGTGAAGGCGTCCAGCGCGATCTGCTGCCGCTGGTTGAAGGCTGTACCGTCTCAACCAAGCACGGCATGGTGAAAACTGACCACATCCTGTTTATCGCCTCCGGCGCATTCCAGGTGGCCAGTCCGTCAGATCTGATCCCTGAACTGCAGGGTCGTCTGCCGATTCGCGTCGAGCTGAAAGCACTGACCACCGAAGATTTCGAGCGCATCCTGACCGAGCCGAACGCCTCGATTACCGTACAGTATAAGGCGCTGATGGCCACCGAAGGCGTGAGCATTGAGTTTACGCAAGACGGCATCAAGCGTATCGCTCAGGCGGCATGGCAGGTCAACGAAACCACCGAGAACATCGGCGCGCGCCGTCTGCACACCGTCCTGGAGCGTCTGATTGAAGATATCTCCTACGATGCCAGCGAAATGAACGGCCAGAGCATCACTATTGATGCTGAATATGTCGGTAAACATCTCGATGTTCTGGTGGCAGATGAAGATCTGAGTCGTTTTATCCTATAATCCGGTTCAATGTATTTTCATCACAATCGATGGGGCTATAGATACACTAAATCATTCAAGCTGCGTCAAGGCGGCTAGCCTGAGAATCCCCGGGAGCTTACTCAAGTAAGTGACCGGGGTGAGCGGGCGAAGCCAACAAAGAGGCAATTTGAAGGATGACGTGTATAGCCCCATTTTTTTGGCCGGGAACCATGACTGAACAACCGATAAACCGCACCCAGGCCTGGCTGGAAAGCCTGCGCCCAAAAACGCTGCCTCTGGCCTTTGCCGCCATCGTTGTCGGCACGACGCTTGCCTGGCACCAGGGTCATTTCGATCCCTGGGTGGCTCTGCTGGCGCTGATTACCGCCGGTCTGCTGCAAATTTTATCTAATCTGGCGAACGATTACGGCGATGCGGTAAAGGGCAGCGACAAGCCCGATCGCATAGGCCCGCTGCGCGGTATGCAAAAAGGGGCGATCAGCCAGGCGCAGATGAAGCGTGCGCTCATCCTCACCGTGGTGCTGATTTGTCTTTCCGGACTGGCTCTGCTGTTTTCCGCCTGGCAAACCATGGCCGATTTTATTGGCTTTATGGTTCTGGGCAGCCTCGCCATCGTCGCGGCAATCACCTATACCGTCGGCACCCGCCCGTATGGCTATATCGGCCTTGGCGATATTTCGGTGCTGGTCTTCTTTGGCTGGCTGAGCGTGGCCGGAAGCTGGTACCTTCAGGCCCACACGATTGCCGCCAGCGTCTTCCTGCCTGCAACGGCCTGCGGCCTGCTCGCGGCGGCGGTGCTCAATATCAATAACCTGCGCGATATCGATAGCGACCGGGAGAACGGCAAAAACACCCTGGCCGTGCGCCTTGGCCCGATCAACGCCCGTCGCTACCACGCCTGCCTGTTAATCGGCGCTCCGCTGTGCCTGGCGCTGTTTAATCTGCTTTCTCTGCACAACCCGTGGGGCTGGCTGTTTATCCTCGCAATGCCGCTGCTGGTGAAGCAGGTGCGGTTTGTCATGCGCGAGCGCGAGCCGGTGGCGATGCGCCCAATGCTGGAACGAACGGTAAAAGCGGCTCTGTTAACCAACCTGCTGTTTGTCATCGGGATTATTTGCAGCAAGCTGCTGGGTTAACTGACAAATATCAATTAACAATTGATGATTTTGCCAACAATGGGTTTCGCGAGATATACTAAAAACTCTCGCAGCAACTGAACGTTAAGCCTATGAAATACGATACTTCCGAGCTTTGTGACATCTACCAGGAGGATGTCAACGTAGTGGAACCTCTGTTCTCCAACTTTGGGGGACGGTCGTCGTTTGGTGGACAAATCATCACGGTGAAATGTTTCGAGGATAACGGGTTGCTATACGATATGCTCGAACAGAACGGCCGTGGTCATATTCTGCTGATCGATGGCGGCGGTTCCGTCCGACGGGCGCTGATTGACGCGGACCTGGCGCGTCTGGCGGTGCAGAACGAGTGGGAAGGGCTGGTGGTTTACGGCGCGGTGCGTCAGGTAGACGATCTGGAAGAGCTGGATATCGGCATTCAGGCGCTGGCAGCCATTCCCGTAGGTGCCGCGGGTGAAGGCATCGGCGAAAGCGACGTCCGCGTCAACTTCGGCGGCGTGACCTTCTTCTCCGGCGATCATCTGTACGCCGATAATACTGGCATCATCCTCTCAGAGGATGCGCTGGATATCGAATAGCCCGCCCAATAAAAAAGGCCTTCTCTCTGAGAAGGCCTTTTTGTTTTACGCCGAAACTTAGTACAGTTTCTTCGCGCAATCCAGCCAGTCATTTTTGAACGGACGCTTCATGTTTTCGATAGCGTCGATAATGTCATGATGAACCAGCTTCTCGTTCTGAATACCCACGCAGCGGCCGCCGAAGCCCTGCAGCAGCAGGTCAATCGCGTAGGCGCCCATGCGGGATGCCAGGATACGGTCATAAGGAACCGGGGAGCCGCCGCGCTGAATGTGGCCCAGAACGGTTGCACGCGTTTCACGACCGGTCTCTTTCTCAATGTAGTCAGCCAGCTCGTGGACGTCGCACATGTGCTCTGTGATGGCCACAATCGCGTGTTTCTTACCTTTGGCGATGCCCGCTTTGATTTCAGCGACCAAATCGTCGCGGCTGTAATCAACCTCAGGCACCATGACGAATTCACAGCCGCCGGAAATAGCCGCCGCCAGCGTTAGATCGCCACAATAGCGGCCCATCACTTCAACGACGGAAATACGCTGGTGTGAGGAAGAGGTATCGCGCAGACGGTCAATCGCTTCAACAACGGTGCTCAGCGCGGTGAAGAAACCGATGGTGTAGTCGGTGCCTTTAATGTCGTTGTCGATGGTGCCCGGCAGACCGATGCACGGGAAGCCCATTTCGGTCAGGCGCATCGCCCCCATGTACGAACCATCACCGCCGATAACAACCAGCGCATCCAGACCGCGCTTTTTCATGTTCTCAAGGGCCACGGCGCGAACGTGCTCTTCGCGGAACTCCGGGAAACGTGCTGAACCCAGGAAGGTGCCGCCGCGGTTGATCATATCGGAAACGCTATAGCGGTCGAGCTGGACCATACGATCTTCATACAGCCCGAGGTAACCGTCATAGATTCCAAAAACTTCCAGACCTTCCGTTAATGCCGCGCGCACAACGCCGCGAATTGCCGCGTTCATGCCCGGCGCATCACCGCCACTTGTCAACACACCGATTTTCTTAATCATGACTACCTCTGAACTTAGGAAGCAAAAAATAATCCTGTTGCCTGAAGCGCTCCCTTATCAGGAGTGCACGACGATAATTGCAATAGTATATCAAACGCTTCTGGCTGAATTGATTCAGGTCAGACCAAACGGCGGTAATTTATACAAATAATGCCGGGCTGCCCCACATTTTTACATCGAGTTTACAGACTATAACTCAAAGCTTAAAAAACGCCCTGCCGCGCCAGCGGCACCACAGAACAGGGGTCCTGATGGATAATGACATCGGAACCCGGAAAACGGTGCAGAATCGCCTGCTCCACCTGGTCGGCAATGACGTGTGCCTGAACCAATGGCAGGTTATCTTCCATTTCCAAATGTATTTGAATAAAGCGAGTCGGCCCTGACTGCCGCGTCCGTAGATCGTGTGCCCCGCTGACGCCCGGCCATGCGGTCACGATATTGATAATGTCCTGACGTTCCTCATCAGGCAGCGCGCGGTCTAACAGCGACTGAACGGCCTCATAGGCCATGCGCAGCGCGCTATACAGAATATAAACGCCTATCCCTAACGCAAATAGCGCATCGGCACGATGCCAGCCGTACCAGGAGAGGCCCAGCGCCACCAGAATAGCGCCGTTCATCATAACATCAGACTGATAATGAAGCATATCTGCACGCACCGCCTGACTCTGCGTTTTTCTCACCACCCAGCGCTGGAAGGTCACCAGCACCAGCGTACTGAGCAGCGCAATCAGGGTCACAATCATCCCGACGCCCGCCGCCTGCATCGGTTCCGGGCGCGCCAGGTGCTGAATACCGGTTAAAAACAGGAACAGCGCCGACCCGGAGATAAACATACTTTGCGCCAGCGCCGCCAGCGACTCTGCCTTGCCGTGGCCAAAGGTATGCTCCTCATCGGCAGGTTGCAGCGAATAGCGCACCACCAGGAGATTGGTTAACGAGGCGGCAATATCCACCAGCGAGTCCACCAGCGCAGCCAGAATACTCACAGAGCCGGTATACCACCACGCAAAAATTTTAATCAAAAGTAACGTGGAGGCCATCACCGTCGCCGCAATGGCCGCACGACTCACCAGCCGCCCATAAGATTGATTCATAAACGCTCCTTCACCCGCAGTGCGCTTAGTATAACCCGATCTATTGGGACGACGGATGACAGGCGGGAGGTCGTTTAGCTGAATGACAGGCAAAAAAAACCCCCACATCATGTGGGGGAAGACAGGGATGGTGTCTATGGCAAGGAAAACAGGGTTTGTTACTGGGGTTGCACGGTATTGCTACTACTTGAAAGCATCTTCGCTGAGCCTTTCTGCATCCTTACAACCTCACGCAACTGATCCATTCGCTGCTGGTGCTTAGCATTTAAAACCGCTTGCTGCTCTGGCGTTAACAGGTGGTACATCTGGTTGCGAACCTTCGCCATTTCGATCTGGCGGTCAACCTGTTCCTGCGCCATCTTATCGGCCTGAGCGCGCACAGCGTTTTCATCAAATTTTTCTGCGGTGACAAGGCTATGCATTGTCTCCATTTCGCTAACATTAACGGGTAACCTATCGTGGCGTGCCCGTTGCATAAGATCTCGTAACTGCTGTCGTTGCTGTTCGGTTAAACTTATGCCATCAAACATGTGGCCCTGGATGCTGCGCTGCGCCCCTTCTTCTCCGGGGAGCCAGTTAACGCTGGTAACGACTTCAGCGGCCTGGCTATTAGCACTTAGCGCCAGCGTTGAGGCCATGACGGCAGCAATAACATTGCGCATCACATACTCCCAAAACGTTTGTGTCGCGATTCAACGAGAGACAGTTTACGATTCGGGCTGCAAACATGCGTCAGGGGGTGTAAAACAACGTAAAGTCATGGATTAGCGAGCCTTGATGACGTAATTTCTGCCTCGGAGGTATTTAAACAATGAACAAAATCCTGTTAGTTGATGATGACCGGGAGCTCACCTCCCTGTTAAAAGAGCTGCTCGATATGGAAGGCTTTAACGTGCTCGTAGCCCATGATGGGGAACAGGCGCTGGCTCTCCTGGACGACAGCATCGATTTACTTTTACTTGATGTGATGATGCCGAAGAAAAACGGTATCGATACGCTTAAAGAGTTGCGTCAGACACACCAGACTCCCGTTATCATGCTAACTGCCCGCGGTAGCGAGCTGGATCGCGTTCTCGGCCTTGAACTGGGCGCGGATGATTATCTGCCTAAGCCGTTTAACGATCGTGAGCTGGTGGCGCGCATACGCGCGATTCTGCGCCGCTCCCACTGGAGCGAGCAGCAGCAAACCACCGAAGCCGGCTCACCGACGCTGGAGGTTGACGCATTGAGCCTCAACCCGGGCCGTCAGGAAGCCAACTTTGATGGTCAAACGCTGGAGCTTACCGGAACGGAGTTCACCCTGCTGTACCTGCTGGCGCAGCATCTTGGCCAGGTGGTCTCTCGTGAACATCTGAGTCAGGAAGTATTGGGAAAACGCCTGACGCCGTTCGACCGCGCCATCGATATGCATATTTCTAACCTGCGGCGTAAGCTGCCGGAGCGTAAAGACGGCCACCCGTGGTTTAAAACCCTGCGCGGGCGCGGCTATCTGATGGTTTCAGCTTCATGATTGGAAGTTTAACCGCACGCATCTTCGCTATTTTCTGGCTCACGCTGGCGCTGGTGTTGATGCTGGTTCTGATGCTGCCCAAGCTGGATTCGCGCCAGATGACCGAACTTCTGGAAAGCGAGCAACGCCAGGGCATCATGATTGAGCAGCACGTTGAGGCCGAGCTGGCGACCGATCCACCCAACGATCTGATGTGGTGGCGTCGTCTGTTTAGGGCGATAGATAAATGGGCTCCGCCGGGACAGCGCCTGCTGCTGGTCACCAGCGAAGGGCGCGTTATCGGCGCAGAACGCAACGAAATGCAGATTATTCGCAACTTTATCGGCCAGGCCGATAATGCCGATCATCCGCAGAAAAAACGCTACGGTCGTCTGGAAATGGTCGGCCCGTTTTCCGTCAGGGATGGTGAGGATAATTATCAGCTCTATCTGATCCGCCCCGCCAGCACGTCACAATCCGATTTCATCAACCTGCTGTTTGACCGTCCGCTGCTGCTGCTTATCGTCACCATGCTGGTCAGCGCTCCGCTGCTGCTATGGCTGGCGTGGAGTCTGGCAAAACCGGCGCGTAAGCTGAAAAATGCGGCCGACGAGGTCGCCCAGGGGAACCTGCGCCAGCATCCGGAACTGGAAGCCGGCCCGCAGGAGTTTTTGGCCGCCGGGACCAGCTTTAACCAGATGGTCACCGCCCTGGAGCGGATGATGACCAGCCAGCAGCGTCTGCTCTCCGATATCTCCCACGAGCTGCGCACGCCGCTTACGCGACTGCAGCTGGGCACCGCCCTGCTGCGCCGCCGCAGCGGCGAGAGCAAAGAGCTGGAGCGTATTGAGATGGAGGCGCACCGGCTGGACAGCATGATCAACGATCTGCTGGTGATGTCGCGCAATCAGGCCAACAACGCGCTGGTCAGCGAGACGGTGAAAGCCAACCAGCTGTGGGGCGAGGTGCTCGATAACGCCGCCTTCGAGGCCGAGCAGGTAGGAAAATCGTTCACCGTGGAGTATCCGCCGGGGCCGTGGCCGCTGTACGGCAACCCCAACGCGCTGGAAAGCGCGCTGGAGAATATCGTACGCAACGCGCTGCGCTACTCGCATACCCGAATTTCGGTGAGCTTCTCGGTGGATAAAGACGGCATCACGGTTAACGTCGATGATGACGGTCCGGGCGTCAGCCCTGAGGATCGCGAGCAGATTTTCCGCCCGTTCTACCGCACCGACGAAGCGCGCGATCGCGAGTCAGGCGGTACCGGTCTGGGACTGGCAATTGTCGAAGCCGCTATTCAGCAGCATCGCGGCTGGGTGAAGGCCGACGACAGCCCGCTGGGCGGCCTGCGGCTGACCATCTGGCTGCCGCTGTATAAGCGCACCTGACGCGGCGTTCCCCGGCCTGCGCATGCAGCCGGGGAACGCCTTATTTCCCCCACAATCGGCGGGAATTATCTTCGATCTGGCCGCTTAAACGCCGCTTCTGCATGGTACGGCTCCAGCTTACCGACAGCCCTGCTGCAGAGAGCAGGCGATGATACTGCTCGTCATCAAACGGCATATGCCAGGCAATCGCGCCGGCCTCATGTACGCTGATATCACTCACCCTGGAGGCCAGCTCCAGCGGCGCGTCGCAGGACACCACGCCCCCCGCTACCACCCGATACAGCCAGCCGGTTTTACCGCTATTCTGCATGCGCTGGGCCATATCGCTGATGGCAAAATGGAAGTTGAGCTTAAAGCAGGGCGATCGCGGCTGCGTTACCTGAATCAGCGCCTCGCCCCAGCGAAAGATATCTCCGATATAAACGTTTTTCTCGGTCATTCCTTCAGCAGAAAGGTTTTCGCCAAAGGCCGGCGCGCAGAAAAGGTCGGCCTGCTGGGGGAATTCGCGGATCCAGTCGCCGTAGTGCTCGCGCGGGTACTGGCAGAGCGCGCGATCCGGGCCGCCGTGGATTTTCTTTTCCGCCTGCTCATCGCCTTCCAGCCCCAGATCGCCGAGGGTTAACTCACCGTCGACCTGGATTTTCCCGATGGCGCTCGGACGGCTTCCTTCGTAATCCCTTATCTTGCCCACAAAGACGTTCACCGGATAGTGCATCTGCTGCCCCCTGCTACAGGTATAAAAAAAGCGAGTCATCAGACTCGCTTCTCGTTCAGCACAATGCAACCTTATTTTTTGGCGGCAAAACGCGCTGCTGCTTCGTCCCAGTTAACCACGTTCCAGAACTCTTTGATGTAGTCCGGACGACGGTTCTGGAATTTCAGGTAGTAAGCGTGTTCCCACACGTCCAGGCCCAGGATCGGGAAACCGGAAGCGCCGGAGATAGCTTCACCCATCAGCGGGGAGTCCTGGTTCGCGGTAGAAACCACGGCCAGCTTGTCGCCTTTCAGCACCAGCCACGCCCAGCCGGAGCCGAAACGGGTGGCGGCAGCTTTTTCAAACTCAGCTTTGAAGTTATCAACGGAGCCGAAATCGCGCTCGATAGCCGCTTTCAGGTCGCCCTGCAGGGTGGTACCGGTTTTCAGGCCTTTCCAGAACAGGCTATGGTTAGCGTGGCCGCCCGCGTTGTTACGCAGAGGACCTTTTTTGTCAGCCGGCAGCTGATCCAGTTTAGTAATCAGTTCTTCAACAGACAGATCGGCGAATTCCGGCAGGCTTTCCAGCGCAGCGTTGGCGTTGTTAACGTAAGCCTGGTGGTGCTTGGTATGGTGGATTTCCATAGTCTGCTTGTCGAAATGCGGTTCCAGGGCGTCATAAGCGTACGGCAGGGCTGGCAGTGTAAAACTCATAATCATCTCCATTATTGTCGAGCGGCTGCGAGTGTTAAGGCCGCGTAAGCAGTTGGTTCATTATAGTTAATTAAATGATATTGAAAACGCTTATCAATGCCGTATTTTTAATAAGGTTATAACAGAGTGTGATACCCGCGGTTTTGTGAGCTGGAACAAGTAATTAAGCTGTTGGTTGCCAGGGTTTTCCAACACGTGGCAACAGCCTGAAGGCGATAAAACTGACCGATTTTTACACTCATCGGGTCGGAAGAAGATTTATCCGATAAAAAATAGATGAGGATAAAATCAATGAATCACGCGATTACGATGGGTATTTTTTGGCATTTGATAGGTGCGGCCAGTGCAGCCTGTTTCTATGCTCCGTTCAAACAAGTTAAGCAGTGGTCATGGGAAACCATGTGGTCTATCGGCGGGATTGTCTCGTGGCTGATCCTGCCCTGGACTATCAGCGCCCTGCTGTTGCCTGATTTTTGGGCCTATTACAACTCCTTTAGCGCCTCGACTCTGCTGCCGGTCTTCCTGTTCGGCGCGATGTGGGGTATCGGCAATATCAACTACGGCCTGACCATGCGCTATCTCGGCATGTCGATGGGGATCGGTATCGCCATCGGCATTACCCTGATTGTCGGTACGCTAATGACCCCGATTCTCAACGGTCAGTTCGAGGTTTTAATCAATACCAAAGGCGGTCAGATGACGCTCCTCGGCGTGCTGGTCGCGGTGATTGGCGTCGCCATTGTGACCCGAGCGGGGCAGCTGAAAGAGCGCAAAATGGGCATTAAGGCCGAAGACTTTAACCTCAAAAAAGGCCTGCTCTTGGCGGTGATGTGCGGTATTTTCTCGGCGGGGATGTCGTTTGCGATGAACGCCGCCAAACCGATGCACGAAGCCGCCGCGGCGCTGGGGGTTGACCCGCTGTACACCGCCCTGCCTAGCTACGTGATCATCATGGGCGGCGGCGCGCTGGTAAACCTCGGATTCTGCTTTATTCGGCTGGCAAAAGTGAAAAACCTGTCGATAAAAGCGGACTTCTCGCGGGCAAAACCGCTCATCGTCGCCAATATTCTGCTTTCCGCGCTCGGCGGCCTGATGTGGTACCTGCAGTTCTTCTTCTACGCATGGGGCCACGCCAGCATTCCGGCACAGTACGACTACATGAGCTGGATGCTGCATATGAGCTTCTACGTTCTCTGCGGTGGGCTGGTGGGGCTGGTGCTGAAAGAGTGGAAAAACGCCGGGCGGCGTCCGGTGGGCGTGCTCAGCCTCGGCTGCGTGGTCATCATTATTGCCGCCAATATTGTCGGTCTGGGAATGGCGAACTAAGCGCCTAAGCGGCGACGCGACTGCGTTGCCGCCACTGCCCCGGCGTCATGCCGATCTCACGGTTAAAGACTACCGAAAAGTAGTTACTGTCTTCAAATCCGCACAGCATGGCGATTTCGCCAATCAGCCGCTCCGTATGCTGCAGCAGGTACTGCGCGTGGCAAATTCTCAGCTGACGTAAATAGTGGTTGACCGTCATACCCGTCTGCTGGCGAAACTGCTGGCGCAGGGCGCGCTCGCTGCACGCTTCCCGCGCGCAAAAGCGATCGAGGAAAAAGGGTCGGTTCAGGCTGCCGGCGAGCTCCGTCAGCAGTTTATCCAGGAGGGCTTCGCTTTGGGTCGCCGCCAGGTTGTCGGTCGCGTAGCGATGTCGGTGCAGAATGAGCGCCAGCTGGGCGAACAACAGCTCGGCCATCTGATTGGCCTGGGGGTCGCTGCGGGTGCTCTCCTGTTCAAGCTGGGTAATCACCTGCCGCACCTGGGTCATACCGGAGCTGCCGATTCGCCAGTGCGGGACCCACGGCGTACCGAACAGCCCGGGAATATGGGCCGCCCAGTCAAAGTTGAGCCGCAGCCGGTCCGGGCAGTAGATGACGTTTTGCAGGACCAAATCGTTCACCGACGCGTAGGAGTGCTTGTCCTGCGCGCGGATATAGAACAGATCGCCGCGGGTAATGCGCCACGGGCGATCGTTAAGCACGTGCAGGCCGTTTCCCCGCCATACCAGCACCAGTTCGCAGAACTCATGGGTATGCTCGGCGAAGACGTTTTGCGGGTAGCGATCCGCTACCGCCACCGCCTGAGAAGGCGAGGCAAAAAACTCATCTTTGCGAAGAATCAACTGACCGGCCACCGCGACAACTCCAGGCGCAAATAACGTTTCATTATTCGCGATTTTGCTCGCTAAAACGTTGACTGCTCTCGCGTTACTGAAGAATCGCGTCGCGTCCCTGGCGGATATCACGCGGTGACCAGGAAAACTCGCGGCGAAAAAGCGTCGAAAAGTGGTTACTGTCGCCGAATCCGCAGCGATAGGCGATATCCGTTACGCTGTCATCGCTGTGCCGCAGCAGATGGCGCGCCTTCATCAGCCGCACCCGGTTCAGGTAGCGCTGCGGCGTCAGGCCGGTCTGCTGCTTGAGCTGGCGATGCAGCGTGCGCAGCGACAGCGAAAACTGGGCCGCCACCTCTTCCCAGCAGACATCCTCGGCAAAGTGATCTTCCAGCCACGCCATCAGGTGATTGAGCCGCGCCTCGCTATCGGCGGCCCCTTCCGCGAGGCTGCTTTTGCGCAGCAGCACCAGCAGCTGCATAAACAAAATTTCCCGGCTGGCAATGGTATGCACATCCGACTCGCCGCCGAGGCTTGCCATCTGGCTGACGATCTGCCGCACCTGCTGCAAAGCCCCCTGATTAACCCGCCAGTGCGAGAGATAGTTGCCTTCCTGCTCCTGCGGCAGCAGCTGGCTGACGCCGCTCAGAAAGCGAAAGGCATCCGGTGCGCGGTAGAGCACGTTGGTCAGGCACAGGTTATCGGTGTGTTCATAAAGATGGCGATCGTGATCGCGAATAAAACAGACCGAGCCGCCGCTGATGGTATAGGGCTGGCCGTTGAAAACGTGGATCCCCGTCCCGTGCTCGACGATAACAATTTCATGAAAATCGTGGTGATGCTCCGGAAACGCCGACTGAGGGAGGCGTGGCTCAATGGCAACAGCAGAAGTACCGGACTTAAAGAAATCCACACTGTGCAATACGGTCATAGCAGCTCCCTCGAAATGAGAAATGTTATCAATCAGTGTCGCAAATAGTAATTAAGGACCGGCAATCCGGCCTTCAATTTTCGACCGCAAACGACGTAAAGCCTGCCGCTTTTTCAAGAAACAGCCGGAAAGATCGGGAACTGCGGAGAGCGTCACATCCCCCGCGTCGATAGCGACAGAATGAAATTGTGAGCTTTCTCACGGTCACCTTTGCTTTCTTGCCAGCGGAGAAATTTCCCTGTCCGTGGCAAGAAGGTGCTCGACCGGCGACTTTTTTAGACTGCTGGCAATGATTTTCAGAAGGATCTCTGCCATGAGTTTTCGACATTGTGTCGCCGTTGATTTAGGCGCCTCCAGCGGGCGGGTGATGCTCGCCAGCTATGAAAGCGGACAGCGTGCGCTGACGCTGCGTGAAATCCACCGTTTTACCAACAGCCTGCACAAAGTGGATGGCTACGACTGCTGGGATATCGATAGCCTGGAAGGCGAAATTCGCCGCGGGCTGGCGCTGGTGTGCGCGCAGGGCATCCTTATTGACAGCATCGGCATTGATACCTGGGGCGTAGATTATGTCCTGCTTGACGGTCAGGGCCAGCGCGTCGGCCTCGCGGTTTCCTATCGCGACGACCGCACCCACGGCCTGATGCAGCATGCCGAAGCGCAGATAGGCCGGGCGGATATCTATCGCCGCAGCGGCATTCAGTTTCTGCCGTTCAACACCCTTTATCAGCTGCGCGCCCTGGTTGAGCAGCAGCCGGAGCTGGTGAGCCAGGCCGCGCACGCGCTGCTGATCCCGGACTACTTCAGCTTCCGTCTGACCGGTCGGATGAACTGGGAATACACCAACGCCACCACCACCCAGCTGGTCAATATCAACAGCGATAGCTGGGATGAGGATCTGCTGAACTGGAGCGGCGCGCCGCGCGAATGGTTCGGTACTCCAACCCATCCCGGCAACGTGATCGGCCACTGGATTTGCCCGCAGGGCAACGCGATCCCGGTCGTCGCCGTCGCCAGTCACGATACCGCCAGCGCGGTGATCGCTTCTCCGCTGGCCGGTAAAAATGCGGCCTATCTCTCCTCCGGCACCTGGTCGTTAATGGGCTTTGAAAGCAAAACCCCCTGCACCGGCGACGATGCGCTGCGGGCCAATATCACCAACGAAGGCGGCGCCGAAGGCCGCTATCGGGTGCTGAAAAATATTATGGGCCTGTGGCTGCTGCAGCGGGTGCTGAAAGAGCAGAACGTCAGCGACCTGCCGGCGCTGATTGCCCAGACCGCCGGCCTCCCGGCCTGCCGCTCGGTGATTGACTGCAACGATGAGCGTTTTATCAACCCGGCCAATATGAGCGCCGAGATTCAGGCCGCCTGCCGTGAGTCCGGACAGCCGGTGCCCGAAGACGACGGCGAGCTGGCGCGCTGTATTTTTGACAGCCTCGCCCTGCTGTACGCCCGCGTGCTTGGCGAGCTTGCCCGGCTGCGCGGCCAGCCCTTCAGCCAGCTGCATATCGTCGGCGGCGGCTGTCAGAACGCGCTGCTCAATCAGCTGTGCGCGGACGCCTGCGGCATAACGGTTATCGCCGGCCCCGTCGAGGCCTCTACGCTCGGCAATATCGGCATCCAGCTGATGACGCTGGATGAGCTGAACAACGTCGATGATTTCCGTCAGGTGGTGCGCGACAACTACGCGCTCACCACGTTTATCCCTAATCCTGAACATGAAATTGCCCGCTTCGCTGCGCAGTTTCAGCCACAACAGACCAAGGAGCTTTGCGCATGACCACTCAACTTGAACAAGCCTGGGAAATTGCTAAACAGCGCTACGCCGCCGCCGGCGTGGATGTCGAGGAGGCTCTGCGCCAGCTGGACCGGCTCCCCGTCTCCATGCACTGCTGGCAGGGCGATGACGTCGCGGGCTTTGAAAACCCGGAGGGGAGCTTAACCGGCGGGATTCAGGCCACCGGCAACTATCCGGGCAAGGCCCGCAACGCGGGCGAGCTGCGCGCCGACCTCGAGCAGGCGCTGAGCCTGATCCCCGGTCCGAAACGGCTGAATCTGCACGCTATCTATCTGGAGTCTGATGTCCCGGTGGCGCGCAACGAAATCAAACCTGAACACTTTAAAAACTGGGTGGAGTGGGCCAAAAGCAACGGCCTGGGTCTCGACTTTAACCCTTCCTGTTTCTCGCATCCGCTGAGCGCCGACGGTTTTACCCTCTCGCACGCTAACGATGAAATCCGCCAGTTCTGGATCGATCACTGCAAGGCCAGCCGCCGGGTTTCCGCCTATTTCGGCGAGCAGCTGGGCACCCCGTCGGTGATGAATATCTGGATCCCGGACGGCATGAAGGACATCACCGTTGACCGCCTGGCGCCGCGCCAGCGCCTGCTCAACGCGCTGGATGAGGTCATTAGCGAGAAGCTCGATCCGGCGCACCATATCGATGCCGTGGAGAGCAAGCTGTTCGGTATCGGCGCCGAAAGCTACACCGTCGGTTCCAACGAGTTCTATATGGGCTACGCCGCCAGCCGGCAGACCGCGCTGTGCCTGGACGCCGGGCACTTCCATCCCACAGAGGTCATCTCCGACAAGATCTCCGCAGCCATGCTCTACATTCCGCGCCTGCTGCTGCACGTCAGCCGCCCGGTGCGCTGGGATAGCGATCACGTGGTGCTGCTGGATGACGAAACCCAGGCCATCGCCAGCGAAATCATCCGCCACAACCTGTTTGACCGGGTGCACATTGGCCTCGATTTCTTCGACGCCTCCATCAACCGCATCGCGGCGTGGGTGATTGGTACCCGCAACATGAAAAAAGCGCTGCTGCGCGCGCTGCTGGAGCCAACGGAACAGCTGCGCCAGCTGGAAGCCGACGGCGATTACACCGCCCGACTGGCGCTGCTGGAAGAGCAGAAATGCCTGCCCTGGCAGGCCGTCTGGGAGATGTACTGCCAGCGTCACGATACCCCGGCGGGCAGCCAGTGGCTGGATAGCGTTCGCGGCTACGAGAAAGACGTGCTGAGCCAGCGCGGGTAGCCCGGCAACCGCCAGATAAACAACCTATTCAGGGCGCGGGGTCAACCCCGCGCCGAATCAACAGGAAGCACAAGACTATGCACACTATTATCGACGCCTGGTTCGTCCAGGGCATGATTAAGGCCACCACCGACGCGTGGCTGAAGGGCTGGGATGAGCGCAACGGCGGCAACCTGACGCTGCGCCTCGACGAGGCCGATATCGAATCTTTCGCGGCGGATTTCCACGCCAAACCGCGCTATATCGCCCTGAGCCAGCCGATGCCGACGCTGGCCAACCAGCCGTTTATCGTCACCGGCTCCGGTAAATTCTTCCGCAACGTGCAGCTCGATCCCGCCGCCAACCTCGGCGTGGTCAAAGTGGACAGCGACGGCGCGGGGTATCACATCCTGTGGGGCCTGGAGAACGAGGCGGTGCCGACCTCCGAACTGCCGGCCCACTTCCTCTCCCACAGCGAACGCATCAGGCTAACCGGCGGCAAAGATCGCGTGATCATGCACTGCCACGCCACCAACCTGATCGCCCTGACCTACGTGCTGGAGAACAACAGCGATCTCTTCACCCGCAAGCTCTGGGAAGGCAGCACCGAATGCCTGGTGGTGTTCCCGGACGGCGTCGGCATTCTGCCGTGGATGGTGCCGGGCACCGACGAAATCGGCGGGGCCACGGCGCTGGAAATGCGTCAGCATTCGCTGGTGCTGTGGCCGTTCCACGGCGTCTTCGGCAGCGGGCCGACGCTGGATGAGACCTTTGGCCTGATCGATACCGCCGAGAAATCGGCTGAAGTGCTGGTGAAGGTTTACTCCATGGGTGGCATGAAGCAGACCATCACCCGTGAAGAGCTGATTGCCCTCGGCAAGCGCTTTGATGTGCAGCCCGTGCAGTCCGCGTTAGACCTTTATCAATAATAACATCGCGCCCCGCTCACCGAGACGGGGCGAACTCTGTCACCTGCAAACCCTACCCTAACTCTTTCGCCCTGCGGCAGACCACGCATCGGCAGGATGAAAGATAAGGGGAAACTAACTCAATCATGTGGAGTAAAAGCAATGAAAATAAAGACAAGCTTGATCCTCACCGTTGCCGCCCTGGCGTTGTCCGGTTCCGCTTTAGCAGAAGTTAAAATTGCCCTCGTGGCAAAATCATTGGGGAATGGATTCTTCGAGGCAGCGAACGTCGGCGCGCAGGAAGCGGCGAAAGAGTTAGGCGATGTGAAAGTGATCTATACCGGCCCCACCACCACCACCGCCGAAGCGCAGATCGAAGTGCTGAACGGGCTGATCGCCCAGGGGGTGGATGCGATCGCCATTTCCGCCAACGATCCTGACGCCGTGGTGCCGGTGCTGAAAAAAGCGATGCAGCGCGGGATCAAAGTGGTTTCCTGGGATTCCGGCGTCGCGCCGGCGGGCCGCCAGATCCACCTGAATCCTTCCAATAACGCACTGATCGGCGAAACCAACGTCAGGCTCGCCGCGGACGCCCTGAAGGCGCTGAACGTCGAAAAAGGCGACGTGGCGATCCTCAGCGCGACCCCCACCTCAACCAACCAGAACATCTGGATCGAAGAGATGAAGAAGGTGCTGCCGAAGTACCCTTCCGTCAACCTGGTCACCGTTGCCTACGGGGACGATCTCTCCGACAAGAGCTACCGCGAAGCGGTCGGCCTGCTGAAGTCCTATCCCAATCTGAAAGCGATCGTCTCGCCTTCGTCGGTGGGGATCGTTGCCGCCGCCCAGGCGGTGAAGGATCAGGGCAAGATTGGCAAGGTGTACGTCACCGGGCTGGGGCTACCGTCTGAAATGGCCGGGGCGATTAAGTCCGGCGCCAGTAAAAGCTTTGCTATCTGGAACCCCATTGACCTCGGCTACGCCGCCACCTACCTGGCGGACGATTTAGTCAAAGGCACGGCAACCAAAACCGAAGCCAATATGGGCAGGCTCGGCAAGGTGACGCTGGATGCCGACGGCAGCGGCGCGATGGCGGAGCCGTTCGTTTACGATGCCGGCAACATCGATAAGTTTTCCAAAATTTTCTAATCCTCAGCCCCCGTTTCGCCTGGAAACGGGGGAAAAAACGGAGACTTATCATGACGGCGTCCACCCCGCTGCTGTCGCTTAAGGGCATCACCAAGGTTTTCCCCGGTGTGCGTGCCCTTGAGAACGTACAGCTCGATCTCTGGCCCGGCAAAGTGACCGCCTTAATTGGCGAAAACGGTGCCGGCAAATCCACGCTGGTCAAAGTGATGACCGGCATTTATCAGCCCGAAGAGGGCGAAATCCTGTATAAAGCGATCCCGATTCAGCTGCCTCATCCGGAGTCGGCGCACCGAGTCGGGATCACCGCTATTCACCAGGAAACGGTGCTGTTTGACGAGCTCTCGGTGACGGAGAACATTTTCGTCGGCCAGTATCTGCATAAAGGCCTGCTGAAAAAGCTCGACTGGCCGGCAATGCACCAGAAAGCCGGGGAGATTCTCCGCCGCCTGGAAGTGCAGATCGACCCGCGCGCGACGCTAAAAACGCTGGGCATCGCCCAGCGCCACATGGTGGCCATCGCCCGGGCGCTCTCCTTTGAGGCCCAGGTGGTTATCCTTGACGAGCCGACCGCCGCGCTCTCGCAGCACGAAATTCTGGAGTTTTATCAGATAGTCGAGCGCCTGAAGCAGGACGGGAAGGCCATCCTGTTTATCTCGCATAAGTTCGATGAAATCTTCGAGCTGGCGGACTACTACACCATTTTGCGCGACGGCGTATACGTGAGCTCCGGCGCCATCAACGAGATCACCGAAGAGCGGATGGTGTCGATGATGGTCGGGCGCGCCATTACCCAAACCTACCCGAAAGTGAGCTGCACGCCGGGAGAAACGGTACTGGAGGTCAACAACCTCTGTCATCCCACCGAGTTCGCCAATATCAGCTTTACCCTGCGCAAAGGCGAAATCCTCGGCTTCTACGGCCTGGTCGGCGCCGGGCGCACCGAGCTCATGCAGGCGCTGTCCGGCGTATCGCACCCTTCCTCCGGCGAAATGGTGCTGAATGGCAAAGCGGTGCGCTTTCGCCAGCCGGCGGACGCCATTCAGGCCGGCATCGTCTGCGTGCCGGAAGAGCGGCAGAAGCAGGGGGCGATCGTCGCCCTGCCGATCGCGCAGAACATCAGCCTGCCCCAGCTCGCCAGGCTCAACCCCCGCGGCGTGCTGAACGACGCGCGCGAATGGCGGCTGGCCGATGAGTATGCCTCGCGCCTGCAGGTCAAGGCCTTCAGCTGGCAGCAGGCGGTAGAAACCCTCTCCGGCGGCAACCAGCAGAAAGTGGTGATCGGCAAATGGCTGGCTACCCATCCGCAGGTAATCATTCTCGATGAGCCGACGAAAGGCATCGATATCGGTTCAAAAGCGGCGGTGCATCAGTTTATGTCCGAGCTGGTGGGCCAGGGGCTGGCGGTCATTATGGTCTCATCAGAGCTGCCGGAGGTTATGGGAATGGCTGACCGCATCATCGTGATGCACGAAGGGCTGATGGTGGCCGAATATCGCGCCGGCGAAGCGACGGCGGAAACTATCGTCAGCGCCGCCAGCGGCGCTGCCCGGGAGGCTGCGTAATGTGGCGACAACTGCTTAAACACCGCGAAGCGCTGCTGGCGGCGGTCATTATCCTGATGGTGGCGGGGATCGGCAGCCGGGTACCGTCGTTCATCGCGGCGGAAAACCTGGTCGAGATGTTTAACGACACCTCGATTCTTATCGTCCTCGCTCTCGGCCAGATGATGGTGCTGCTGACCAAGGGGATCGACCTGTCGATGGCCGCCAACCTGGCGCTGACCGGGATGATCGTCGCCCTGCTCAACGCCCACCACCCGGAGATTCCGGTATGGGCGCTGCTGCTGCTGGCGACCCTGCTCGGCCTGCTGATGGGGGTGATTAACGGACTGCTGGTCTGGCGTCTCGGCATCCCGGCGATCGTAGTCACCCTCGGCACCATGAGCATCTATCGCGGCATTATTTTCCTGCTCTCCGACGGCGGCTGGGTTAACTCGCATCAGATGAGCGCGGACTTCCTCGCCCTGCCGCGCGCCTCGCTGCTGGGGCTGCCGCTGCTGAGCTGGTGCGCCATCGCCGCCCTGCTGCTGGTGGGCTACTTCCTGCGCTACAGCCGCACCGGGCGGGCGCTGTACACCGCAGGCGGCAACGCCACCGCGGCGTACTACACCGGGATCAACGCCGGGAAAATGCAGTTCATCAGCTTCTGCCTCTCCGGGGCGCTGGCGGGATTTTGCGGCTATCTGTGGATCTCCCGCTTCGCCGTCGCCTACGTTGACGTCGCCAACGGCTTCGAGCTGCAGGTCGTGGCCGCCTGCGTCATCGGCGGCATCAGCACCATGGGCGGGACCGGACGCGTAGTCGGCTGCCTGTGCGGCGCGCTGTTCCTCGGGATTATCAACAACGCGCTGCCGGTCATCGGTATCTCCCCCTTCTGGCAGATGGCTATCTCCGGCGCGGTGATTGTCATCGCCGTGGTGCTTAACGAGCGCGGGAACAAACGTCAAGGACGGCTCATTCTGCGCAGCGCGGTGCTGGCTTCGCAAAAACAGACGGTGAAACCATGAGCAAAATAATGACCACTGACGAGATGACCGGCCGCCCGACGGCGCCGTCGCCGCTGCGCCGCCTGCTGTGCTGGGAAGGCTTCCTGCTGGCGGTGACGCTGGCCGTTTTCGCCGCCAACGCGCTGGCGTCGCCCTACTTCCTTAATATCTGGAACCTGTCGGACGCCACCTTCAACTTCACCGAGAAGGCGATTATCGTCCTGCCGATGGCGATGCTGATTATCGCCAGAGAGATTGACCTCTCGGTCGCCTCCACCATGGCGCTGAGCTCCACGGCGATGGGCTTTTGCGCGGCGGCGGGGATGGATACGCCGCTGCTGGTTGCCGTTGGGCTGGGCGTCGGCCTGCTGTGCGGCCTGTTTAACGGCATCCTGGTGACGCGCCTGAACCTGTCGTCGATCGTTATCACCATCGGCACCATGAGCCTCTATCGCGGCCTGACCTACATCCTGCTGGGCGATAAGGCGCTAAACCACTATCCGGACAGCTTCGCCTGGTTCGGCCAGGGCTACGTTTGGGGGGCGCTCTCGTTTGAGTTTGCGCTGTTCCTGCTGCTGGCGGCCGCCTTTACCTTCCTGCTGCATAAAACCAACTTTGGCCGCCGCACCTACGCGATTGGCAATAATCCGACCGGCGCCTGGTTTTCCGGGATCAACGTCAAGCGCCATAACCTGATCCTGTTTGCCCTGGTCGGGCTGATGGCGGGGCTGGCCGCGGGGCTGCTGACGTCGCGGCTCGGCAGCACTCGTCC
>NZ_JAQGFU010000190.1:0-8168 GCF_030078455.1 Klebsiella sp. Ech2A
GCCAGCATCGCCTGCTGATGCTGCCACGGGGCAGCGTCAGGATACTCAAGCAGGCGCGACACGATCACGAGCTCAATCATGAGTGCGGCTCCGTTTTGCTGGTCACGTCGATAGTATCGATGCGACGGCTGTTGAACAGATTGAACTGGCTGTCCGAACCGTGGCAGCCGTCGCCGAAGGTGAAGCCGCAGCCGCTTTTTTCCGGGAAGGCGTCGCGCGCCTGCTCGCGGTGGCTGCTGGGTACCACGAAACGATCTTCGTAGTTGGCAATCGCCAGGTAGCGATACATCTCCTGCGCCTGGGCCTCGCTCAGACCCACTTCTTCCAGCGCGCGGGTATCCACTACGCCATCAACGCTTTCTGCGCGTTTAAAGTGACGCATCGCCAGCATGCGCTTCAGCGCCAGCAGCACCGGCTGGGTATCGCCTGCGGTCAGCAGGTTTGCCAGGTACTGAACCGGAATACGCAGGCTTTCCACATCCGGCAGAATACCGTTGCTTCCCAGCTCGCCGGCGTCCGCCGCGGACTGAATCGGTGACAGCGGCGGCACGTACCAGACCATCGGCAGCGTGCGGTATTCTGGATGCAGCGGCAGCGCCAGCTTCCAGTCCATCGCCATCTTGTAGACCGGCGACTTCTGGGCGGCGTCGATAACCCCCTGCGGTACGCCGTCCTTCAGCGCCTGCTCGATGACTTTCGGGTCATGCGGATCGAGGAACACGTCCAGCTGACGCTGATAGAGATCTTTCTCGTTTTCGGTGCTCGCCGCGGTTTCAATCGCGTCCGCGTCATACAGCAGCACGCCAAGGTAGCGGATACGGCCGACGCAGGTTTCTGAACATACGGTCGGCTGACCCGCTTCAATGCGCGGGTAGCAGAAGATGCATTTCTCAGACTTACCGCTCTTCCAGTTGAAGTAGATCTTCTTGTACGGGCAGCCGGTGATACACATACGCCAGCCGCGGCACTTGTCCTGGTCGATCAGTACGATGCCGTCTTCCTCACGCTTGTAGATAGCGCCGCTCGGACAGGTCGCCACGCACGCCGGGTTGAGACAGTGCTCACACAGGCGCGGCAGATACATCATGAAGGTGTTTTCGAACTGGCCGTACATCGCCTTCTGCATGTTCTCGAAGTTCTTATCTTTCGATAGCTTCTCGAACTCACCGCCCAGATCGTCTTCCCAGTTCGGACCCTTGACGATCTTATTCATGCGCTGGCCGGTGATCAGCGAGCGCGGACGCGCGATCGGCTGCGCTTTGCTATCGGCCGGCGCGTTATGCAGCGTCTGGTAGTCAAAATCAAACGGCTCGTAGTAGTCGTCGATACCCGGCAGATGCGGGTTAGCGAAGATTTTACCCAGCAGCATCGCGCGGTTACCCATACGCGGCTGCAGCTTGCCGTTGATCTTACGAACCCAACCGCCCTTCCATTTTTCCTGGTTTTCCCAGTCGGTCGGGAAACCGAGGCCCGGCTTGGTTTCAACGTTGTTGAACCATGCGTACTCGGTCCCTTCACGGCTGGTCCAGACGTTTTTACAGGTGACTGAGCAGGTATGACAGCCGATGCATTTATCGAGATTCAGCACCATGCCGACTTGTGAACGAATTTTCATTTTACGCTCTCCTGTACCTGGTCATTGCCTTCGCCATCCAGCCAGTTAATGTTCTTCATCTTACGTACCACCACAAACTCATCGCGGTTCGATCCGACGGTGCCGTAGTAGTTAAAGCCGTATGCCAGGTGCGCATAGCCGCCGATCATATGCGTCGGTTTCGGCGTAATGCGGGTCACCGAGTTATGGATCCCGCCGCGCTGGCCGGTAATTTCAGAACCCGGCAGGTTCACAATACGTTCCTGCGCATGGTACATCATGGTCATTCCGGCCGGCACGCGCTGGCTCACTACCGCGCGCGCGGTCAGGGCGCCGTTATTGTTGAAGACTTCAATCCAGTCGTTATCTTCAATGCCCATCTCTTTGGCATCCGCTTCGCTCATCCACACGATGGGACCACCGCGACCGAGGGTCAGCATCAGCAGGTTGTCGCTATAGGTCGAGTGAATACCCCACTTCTGGTGCGGCGTCAGGAAGTTCAGCGCTTTCTCAGGGTTACCGTTTGATTTCTTACCCATCACCGCTTTCACCGAGCGGGTATCGATCGGCGGACGGTACACCAGCAGGCTTTCACCGAAGTCACGCATCCACGGGTGGTCCTGATAGAGGGACTGACGGCCAGAGAGCGTACGCCACGGGATCAGCTCATGAACGTTGGTGTAGCCGGCGTTATAGGAGACGTGCTCATCTTCCAGTCCTGACCAGGTCGGGCTGGAGATAATCTTGCGCGGCTGGGCCTGAATATCGCGGAAGCGAATTTTCTCATCTTCTTTATTCAGCGCCAGATGCGTGTGGTCACGGCCGGTAAACTCGCTCAGCGCCGCCCAGGCTTTCACCGCCACCTGACCGTTGGTTTCCGGGGCCAGGGTGAGGATCATCTCAGCCGCGTCAATCGCCGTATCCAGCATCGGCTGGCCTTTCGCCGGGCCTTCCGCCTTGGTGTAGTTGAGCTTACGCAGCAGATCCATTTCGCTCTGGGTGTTCCAGGCAATGCCTTTACCGCCGTTACCGATTTTGTCCATCAATGGCCCGATGGAGGTAAAGCGCTCATAGGTTGCCGGGTAGTCGCGTTCAACCGGAATAATGTGCGGCGCAGTTTTCCCAGGGATCAGGTCGCATTCGCCTTTTTTCCAGTCCTTCACGTCGAGCGGCTGCGCCAGTTCGGCGGCCGAGTCGTGCTGGATGGGCAGCGTCACCACGTCGGTCTCTTTTCCGAGGTGGCCCACGCAGACTTCGGAGAATTTCTTCGCGATGCCCTTGTAGATTTCCCAGTCGCTTTTCGATTCCCAGGCCGGGTCGACGGCGGCAGACAGCGGGTGAATAAACGGATGCATATCCGAAGTATTCATGTCGTCTTTTTCGTACCAGGTTGCGGTCGGCAGCACGATATCGGAATACAGACAGGTGCTCGACAGGCGGAAGTCCAGCGTCACCACCAGGTCCAGCTTGCCGTCGAGGCCGTTATCCTGCCACTCCACTTCTTCCGGCTTCACGCCGCCCTGCTTGCCGAGATCCATCCCCTGAATGCCGTGCTCGGTACCCAGCAGGTACTTCAGCATATATTCATGACCTTTACCGGAAGAGCCCAGCAGGTTAGAACGCCAGATGAACAGGTTGCGCGGGTGGTTTTTACCGTTTTCCGGCTGCTCCGCTGCAAAGCGGATAGTGCCTTCTTTCAGCGCCTTCACGGTGTAGTCAACCGGCGTCATACCGGCTTTCTTCGCCTCTTCCGCGATGCGCAGCGGGTTAGTCCCAAGCTGCGGCGCGGACGGCAGCCAGCCCATACGTTCGGCGCGAACGTTGAAGTCCAGCAGATGGCCGGTGTAGCGCGATTTATCCGCCAGCGGAGAGAGCAGCTCCTGCGCGGTGACCGACTCGTAGCGCCACTGGCTGGAGTGGTTATAGAAATAGGAGGTGCTGTTCATATGGCGCGCCGGACGCTGCCAGTCGAGGGCAAACGCCAGCGGCTGCCAGCCGGTCTGCGGACGCAGCTTTTCCTGGCCCACATAGTGCGCCCAGCCGCCGCCGCTCTGGCCGACACAGCCGCAGAACACCAGCATGTTAATCAGACCGCGATAGTTCATATCGAGGTGATACCAGTGGTTCAGACCGGCCCCGACGATAATCATCGAGCGGCCGTGCGTCTTATCGGCGTTATCGGCGAACTCACGGGCGGTACGAATGATGTTGGCCCGAGCAACGCCGGTGATTTTTTCAGCCCACGCCGGAGTGTACGCCTTAACCTCATCGTAGCTTTTGGCGCAGTTGTCATCGTCCAGACCGCGCTCCAGGCCGTAGTTGGCCATGGTCAGGTCATAAACGGTGGTCACCAGAGCGGTGCTCCCATCCGCCAGCTGCAGGCGTTTTACCGGCAGCTTATGCAGCAGGATGTTCTCCAGCTCAACGCTGGTGAAGTGCTCGGTGCCTTCGCCGCCAAAGTACGGGAAGCCCACCTGGGCGATCTCATCCTGGCTGCCCAGCAGGCTCAGCTGCAGTTCGGTTTCGTCACCGGACGTGCCGTCGCGCTGCTCGAGGTTCCATTTGCCTTTTTCACCCCAGCGGAAGCCGATTGAGCCGTTCGGCGCAACCATGTTGCCGTCGGCGTTGATCGCCACGGTTTTCCATTCCGGGTTGTTTTCCTGGCCCAGCGAATCGACGAGGTCGGCGGCGCGCAGCATACGGCCCGCCGCGTAGTAGCCGTCGCGCTCTTCGAGCATCACCAGCAGCGGCATGTCGGTGTAGCGGCGGACGTAATCGGTAAAGTACTGGCTCGGTTTGTCGAGATGGAACTCGCGCAGCATAACGTGGCCCATCGCCAGCGCCAGCGCCGCATCGGTACCCTGCTTCGGTGCCAGCCACAGGTCGCACAGCTTGGCGATTTCGGCGTAGTCAGGGGTGATAGCAACGGTTTTGGTGCCTTTGTAGCGGACTTCGGTAAAGAAGTGCGCATCCGGGGTACGGGTCTGCGGAACGTTTGAACCCCAGGCGATAATGTAGTTCGAGTTATACCAGTCGGCGGATTCGGGTACGTCGGTCTGCTCGCCCCAGGTCTGCGGAGAAGCCGGCGGAAGGTCACAGTACCAGTCGTAGAAGCTCAGGCAGGTACCGCCAATCAGCGACAGGTAGCGCGCGCCGGAAGCGTAGGAAACCATCGACATCGCCGGGATCGGCGAGAAGCCCGCCACGCGGTCAGGGCCGTAGGTTTTGACGGTATAAACGTTGGACGCGGCAATCAGCTCGTTCACTTCCTGCCAGGAGGAGCGTACGAAGCCGCCGCGACCGCGGGCCTGCTTAAAGCTTTTCGCTTTATCGGCATCTTCAATAATCGAAGCCCATGCCGCAACAGGGTCGCTGTGCTGAACCTTCGCCTCACGCCACATTTTCATCAGGCGCTTACGCATCAGCGGATATTTCAGGCGGTTGGCGCTGTAGAGGTACCAGGAGTAGCTGGCGCCGCGCGGGCAGCCGCGCGGTTCATGATTGGGCAGATCCGGGCGGGTACGCGGATAGTCCGTCTGCTGGGTTTCCCAGGTGACGAGGCCATTTTTGACATAAATTTTCCAGCTGCATGAGCCGGTGCAGTTAACACCGTGAGTGGAACGCACGATTTTGTCATGCTGCCAACGCTGGCGGTATCCATCCTCCCAGTCCCGGTTGGTGTGTAGAAGCTGGCCGTGCCCATCGGCAAAGGTCTCGCCCTTCTGTTTGAAGTAGCGAAACCGGTCCAGGAATTTACTCATGGGTTTCTCCTGTTTGGAGCCTGACGGCTCTCTGATAAATCGACATTGCTGGATTTGCAGCGAAGGTAACGCTATGAAAGAGGGAGAGAATTGATAACGATCAATACGAAATGCCTTATAAACATCGGCAAAACAGAGAGTTACCACCTTAGTGGTATCTTTTTCTATTTTTTATCTATCTGTTTTTTAACGGTTTTCATAGAAAAGTACGCCATTTGAAGCACGAACAATATCTATATAGGTATTAAGGGGTAGAGCGCAGGGCCGGGGATTATTTTGCTGAATTTATGCGCCCGGCCGGGACGGCGCCGCGCGACAGCATCCTGTAACGATTTGAGGGATAAAAAAAGGCGCAAATCAGGTTGCGCCTTATGCCGGTAAACTTCGTCGCTTAGGACTTCTGCTTACGTCCGTACACCAGCCAGGTAATGACTACGCAGGCGATATAGAACACGAGGAAGACCTTCATCGCCCCCGCCGGAGAGCCGGTCAGATCCAGAGAGATACCGAACGCCTTCGGAATGAAGAAGCCGCCAATCGCGCCGATCGCTGAGATAAAGCCCAGCGCCGCCGCCGTATCGGTCGCCGCTTCACGCATCGCCTGCTCTTCGCTACCGCCCTGCGCCTTCACCCGATCGGTGGTCATTTTACGGAAAATAACCGAAATCATCTGGAAGGTAGACGCGCTACCCAGCCCGGCGGTCAGGAACAGCACCATGAACACGCCGAAGAACGCGATAAAGCTACCGCCTTCACCGTGCGTTGGCAGCGTCAGGAATAGCAGGCCGCAGAAGATGGCCATCACCACGAAGTTAACCAGCGTCACGCGGGTCCCGCCCAGACGGTCGGAGATAGCCCCGCCGGTAGAGCGCGCCAGGGCGCCAATAAACGGCCCGAAGAAGGCATAGTGCAGGATCTGCACGTCCGGGAACTGCGTTTTGGACAGCATCGCAAAACCGGCGGAGAAGCCGATAAACGAGCCGAAGGTTGCCAGATACAGCAGCGCCATGATCCACAGATGCGCACGCTTGAGCACCGGCAGCTGCTCCCTAAGTGAAGCTTTCGATGCCGACAGGTCGTTCATAAAGAACCATGCCGCCAGAGTCAGGACGACAAGGAACGGAACCCAAATCCAGGCCGCGTTTTCGAGATACAGAATTGAGCCATCCGGCTGCTCGGTGCCGGTCCCGCCGAAGACGGCGAAAATAGACAGAGAAACCACCAGCGGCGCAACCAGCTGCATGACGCTGACGCCCATGTTGCCAAGACCGCCGTTAATACCCAGCGCACCGCCCTGCTTCTGTTTCGGGAAGAAGAAGCTGATGTTCGCCATGCTGGAAGCAAAGTTTGCCCCGGCAAAACCGCACAGCAGGGAGATGATAACGAAGACGCTGAACGGCGTAGAGGTATCCTGCACCGCGAAGCCCAGCCAGACGCAAGGCACGATCATGATCCCGGTACTGAATGCCGTCCAACGGCGGCCACCGAACAGCGGTACCATGAACGCGTAAGGCACGCGCAGCAGCGCGCCAGACAGCGCCGGCAGCGCGGTCAGCATAAATAACTGATCGGTAGTAAACTGAAAGCCAACCTTATTCAGGTTAACGGCCACGGCACTGAACAGCATCCAAACGCAAAACGCCAGCAAAAGACACGGCACGGAGATCCACAGGTTGCGGCTGGCGACGCGGTGACCGCGCTGCTGCCAAAACTCAGGATCTTCCGGACGCCAGTCGGTGATGACCGAAGTGGTAGTCTTCTCCGGGAGGGAAGATTGACTCATATATACCTCTGATTATTCATATATCCCGCAGATACATTAGGGATTACAGGCGGCAGTAAGTTGATATAAATCAAAGGAAAAGTTGTCACCAATTTGCTTAAAAAAAAATCATCACTCGAAGGGAGTAGCTATTTTCGCTTAAAAAAGTGTGGTTTTTCACGAGGCTGCCCGCTTTCACCGATCCCCTCCTGGCGGACTACCTACCACCGACAATTAAGGGGTAATCCTTTATGGGTATGGGTATACTCCATCGGATATCCGAGAATAGGTCCCACTCCCGGATGGTTTGCCGGTCAGGAGCCACGCATTCTATGTTAAAACGTCTTTTTACCCCGCTCACGCTGGTGAATCAACTGGCGCTGATTGTCCTGCTTTCGACGGCCATTGGCGTCACCGGGATCGGCATCTCCGCGCGGCTGGTGCACGGCGTCCAGGGCAGCGCGCACGCGATTAATAAAGCGGGCTCGCTGAGAATGCAGAGCTATCGCCTGCTGGCCGCGGTGCCGCTCAACGAGAGCGACAGCAGGCTTATCGACGAGATGACCGCCACCGTATTTAGCGAAGAGCTGCAGAACGCCGCCCTGCGGGACGGCCAGCAAAACCAGCTGAAAGCGCTGCAGCACTACTGGCAGCAGGAGCTGGCGCCGGGGATGCGGCACGCGCAGAATCAGGCGACCGTCGCCACCGACGTCGCCAGCTTTGTCGACCGCATAGACCATCTGGTCACCGCCTTTGACCATACGACCGAAGAGCGCATCAGGCACGTTGTCTGGATCCAGCGGATCCTCGCCTGCGGCATGGCGCTGCTGTTTCTGTTCACCATCGTCTGGCTGCGGGCTCGACTGCTGCGCCCGTGGAAGCAGCTGCTGGAGATGGCCCGTGCGATAAGCCATCGCGACTTTACCCAGCGCGTGCACATCAGCGGGCGCGATGAAATGGCCACCCTCGGGATGGCGCTGAACAACATGTCGGAAGAGCTGGCGGAGAGCTATTCCGTACTCGAGCGGCGGGTGGCGGGAAAAAACACCGG
>NZ_JAQGFU010000191.1:0-7930 GCF_030078455.1 Klebsiella sp. Ech2A
GCAGATGGCGGAAAGCCAGGCGGCGGCAGAGCCGGCGTGGTGCGACGAGTTCGATGGTGCGGCCCTCGACCCGGAGCTGCAAACCCTGCGCATTCCCTTTGATGAGACGCTCGGCTCCCTCAGCGCCCGGCCGGGCTATCTGCGCCTGTACGGCAACGATTCGCTTAACTCCACCTTTACCCAGTCCACGGTGGCGAGGCGCTGGCAGCACTTTGCCTTCCGCGCTGAAACGCGGATGGAGTTTGCGCCGGAGAACTTCCAGCAGAGCGCCGGTTTAACCTGCTATTACAACACTAAAAACTGGAGCTACTGTTTTGTCGACTTCGAAGAGGGGCGGGGCAGAACGCTGAAGGTGCTGCAGCTCGACCACAACGTGCCTTCCTGGCCGCTGCACGACCAGCCGATCCCGGTGCCGGACGAGGCGCAGAGCGTGTGGCTGCGGGTGGACGTTGACCATCTGGTGTACCGCTATAGCTATTCGTTTGACGGCGAGAGCTGGCACCGGGTGCCGATCGACTACGCGGCGTGGAAGCTGTCGGACGACTATATCGGCGGCCGCGGGTTCTTTACCGGGGCGTTCGTCGGCCTGCACTGCGAGGATATCAGCGGCGACGGCTGCTACGCTGATTTTGACTACTTCCGCTACCTGCCGGTAGCAGAGTAGCCATCAGGCCGGGTAGCCCAGCGCTTTTGATAGCTGGTGCCCGGCCTCTTCCAGCTGCAGCCGGAAGCGGGTGAGCTCGTCATCATCCACCCGCGAGGTGAGGGTGGAGAGGCTCAGCGCGGCAATCACCCGCGATTCATGATTCCACACCGGTACCGCCACGCAGCGCACGCCCTGTTCGTTCTCTTCGCTATCCAGGGCGTAGCCCCGGGCGCGGGTTTGCGCGAGTATTGCCAGCAGCGCCTCGCGGGAAGTGATGGTCGTGGGCGTGAAGGGCGTGTACTGATAGCCTTCGAGCAGGGTATTCAGCTCCGCGTCGCTCAGCCAGGCAATCAGCACCTTGCCGATGGCGGTGGCGTGCACCGGCAGGCGGCGGCCAATGCGCGAGTAGGCGATGGCGGCGAGCCGGCCTTCGATCTTCTCTATATAGACCCCTTCGCGGCCGTCGAGAATACCGAGATGGGTGGTCTGCCCGGTATGCTGCGAGAGCTCCGTCAGCCAGCCCTTCGCCTTCTGGCGGATATCCATTGAGCCCACCACAAAGTGGCCGCGCTCCACCAGCTTCATGCCGAGGCGGTATTTGCCGTTTTCCGGATTCTGATCGATATAGCCGTGCAGCTGCAGGGTTTTGAGCAGCGAATGGAGCGTGCTTTTGCTCAGGCCCATTTGCTTGCTGATGTCGGTGATTTTGAGCTCCTTCGCCTGGTCGTTAAACAGATCGAGGATCGTCAAGGCACGTTCAACAGACTGAATAATAGGCATTATGTACGACCATTCGCGCGGGGAGAGGGTGAAAAAGTACCTTTTTTACGCTGAAAAATCAAACGGCTGGGGTGAAAATGCCTTGTCGCCCCGCTCGGCGCGGTGCGGCCGTCGGGGCGACGAGGCGGAGGCTTACTTTATCTCCGCGAGCGCGGTTTTATCCACGTAGGGCTTCATCAGGGCATCGGCCTCTTTCTGCGCGGCCTGGGCCGCCGCTTCCGGGGTGACCTTCGCATCGTTGACTACCGCCGCCAGCTGGTTCTCCATCGCCTTACGTACGGCGACGGTTTCCCAGGTGGAGTACCACGGATGGGCGTATTTCAGCTGCTCCAGGGCGATGGCCGCGCGCGGGTCCTGCTGCAGATAGGCCTTCATTTCCGGCGTATCGTAGGCGGCTTTGCGCGGGGAGAAGTAGCCGGTGAAGCGGCTCCACTCGCCGTTGACCTGCGGGCTGACGAGGTAAGTGAGGAACTGATAGGCCGCTTTTTTCTGCTCGTCGGAAATGCCTTTAAAGCTCACCAGGCTGGCGCCGCCGATCGGCACCGCGCGCTGCTCTTTGGCCGGCAGCATCGCCACGCCGAGCTCGAAGTCTTTGCTGTTCTCGCGCATAAAGCCCAGCGCGCCGGTGCTCAGCATCGCCATCCCCACCTTGCCGGAGAAGAAGGACGCGCTGATCTGCTTCGAGTTGAGCACGCCGGAGGGCATCACCTTGTCCTGATAGACCAGGTTCTGCCAGAAGCGCAGGGCGCCGATGGTGGTCGGGGCGTTGTAATAGACTTCGCCAGGATAGTCTTCGTTAAAGTACTTCCCGCCGTTGGCGCGCACCAGCGCCGAGAAGATCCAGCCGCCGTAGTCGTCGTTGGTGGACGGCAGCATAATGCCCCACTGGCCTTTGCTCTCGTCGGTCAGCTTTTTGGCATCCGCCAGCAGCTCGGCCCAGGTCTGCGGCGGCTGCTTAATCCCGGCCTGCTCGAACAGGGTTTTGTTGTAGTAGAGGATCGGCGTCGAGTTATGGAACGGAATAGCGTAGGTGGTGCCCATCACCTGGGCGTTTTTGTGCATCGCCGGCCAGAACTCTTTGACCAGGAAATCCCCGGCCTTCTGGTCGCCGTATTTAAACAGCTCGTCCATCGGCAGGATCTCATCCTTGAGCGCCAGGTCGGTGGTGAAGTTGGCGGACATAATCACCAGCGCCGGCGGCTGCCCGGCCTTCTGCGCCGACTCGGCTTTGATCTTGGTGGTGTCGTAGTTGCCGGTAAAGATCCCGCGCACCTCCACGTCCTGCTGCGAGTCGTTAAAGGCTTTGATGACGCGGGTCATCTCCATGGTCAGCTTGCCGTCTACCGGCGCCGGGAACATGAAATCGATCTTCTCTTTCGCCAGCGCCGTACCGCAGAGGGCAAGGCTAAGGCTGACGGTGATGGCCGCTAAGGGCTTAAGCATGGTCAATCTCCTGGAGTAAGCGCCTGGTCCTCAGGCTATTTTATTTGCCAGTTTGACCCTGGGCAGTGCTCAGAATCCTCACGTACTACGTGTACGCTCCGATTCTTGCGCGCTGTCCGTGTCCAAACTGACTGCAACAATTACGCCTGATGAGCGGGCGCTAAATTATGCTGTTTCTCAGCATGAAAAAGATGAATATCCCCGGGCGAGAAGCCGAGGATCAGCGAATCGCCTTTCTCCGGCACCGCGCCGCGATGGCGGCGGCTAAAGCGCAGGGTGCCGATGGGGGTGCTGACGTGGAGCAGGTAATCGGCTCCCATCAGTTCTCGTTGCAACACGGTGGCGGGCAGGCGCAGATGGCCCTCCTCCACGCGATCGCTGATATGTTCCGGGCGGATCCCTAGCCAGACGCGGGACTCGTCGCGATAGCCCGGCGGCAGCGGATGGAGCAGCTCGCCGAGCCGTACCTCGCCGTCGGCGCAGGGCAGCGACAGCAGGTTCATCGCCGGGGAGCCGATAAACCCGGCGACGAACAGGTTGGCCGGGTGGGCGTAGAGGTGCTCCGGACGCCCGACCTGCTGCACGTGGCCGGCGTTCATCACCACGATGCGGTCGGCCATCGACATCGCCTCGGTCTGGTCGTGGGTGACGTACACGGTGCTGGTTTTTAGCTGCTGGTGGAGATCCATAATGCTGTCGCGCACCTCGCTGCGCAGGCGGGCGTCGAGGTTGGAGAGCGGCTCATCCATCAGGAACAGGCGCGGATTGCGCACGATGGCGCGGGCCATCGCCACCCGCTGGCGCTGGCCGCCGGAGAGCTTCGCCGGCTTGCGATCCAGCAGGGCGTCCAGCTGCAGCATCTGCGCGACGTTATCCACCCGCGGCTGCCAGCTGGCCTTCTCCTCTTTGCGCACCTTCATGCCGAAGGTGATGTTGTCGCGCACCGACAGATGCGGGAACAGGGCGTAGTTCTGGAAGATCATCGCGAAGTTGCGCTCGCGCGGCGACATATCGGTGATGTTCTGCTCATGCAGCCAGATTTCACCGTCGCTAACCCGATCGAGCCCGGCCAGCAGGCGCAGCAGGGTGCTTTTACCGCAGCCGGAGGGGCCGACCAGCACCACGAACTCGCCTTCGTGAATATCCAGCGACAGGGCGCTGAGGGCCGGCTTGCCGTCGAAGCGTTTGGTGATATTTTGCAGACTCAGCATCGTGATTAGTGCTCTTGCGTTGGGCAGCTGATGTTTTCGTCATACAGCCACGGCCCGGCATAGTGCGCCAGCGAGTGCTGGTAGCTCACCCACTGCTCGCCCACCTGGCGATGCATCACGCAGGAGGCCGGCGACAGGTCGTAGTACGGGCGGGTATCTTCGTGGAAATAGGGCACCTGATGCACGGTTCCCGGCACGGTGGAGATAATCGCCTGGCGGTACTGGGTCAGGGTCAGGCTGTGGTTGTGGCCGCAGAAGATGCGCGTCAGCGACGGGAAGCGCTCCACCAGCGCCAGCAGGCGATAGCCGTTTTCACAGGCGATGGGGTCCATCTGGGCGTTGCCCAGCGGCAGCGGCGGGTGGTGCATAAATACCGTCGCCGGCTTATCGCCGCCGTCGAACAGCTGTGCTTCCAGCCATTTAATGGTCTCATCGGTCAGCCAGCCGCTGGAGGTGCCGGCGCGGCTGGAGTCGATAAACAGCAGGCGGGTGGTAAAATCGTCCACCGCGTAGCGCATGTTCTGCGGGTCGCTGCCGAGCTGCGGGCACAGCGGATGCAGGTATTCGAGAAACAGCGCTTTGTCGTCGTGGTTGCCGGGAATGAGATACAGCGGGTAGTTCAGGCCGCTGAGGATCTGGCGGGCCGCCTCGTACTCCTCCGGGCGACCGCAGTTGACGATATCGCCGCTGACCACCACCGCGTCCGGACGCTCCTGCAGGGCGTTGAGCTGGGAAACCACGTCGGCGTTGGCGGCATTAACGTCGATAAAGCCGTACAGCTTCTGGCCGTGGCTGCGGAAGTGGGTATCGGAAATTTGCGCTAACAACATCAATAACTCCTTATTTGATCCCGGAGAAGCCGAAGCTTCGCAGGAACTGTTTCTGGAAAAGGATGAAGGCCAGCATCAGCGGCAGGCAGACCATCAGCGTCCCGGCGCCGATGGTGCCCCACTGGCCGCCGGATTCGGCGCCCATGGCGAAGGAGACCAGCCCCACGGTCAGCACCTGCTTATCGGGATCGTTGAGCATCATCAGCGGCCACAGGTATTCGTTCCAGTGGTAGGTAATGCTGACGGTGGCGAAGGCCAGCACCGACGGCCAGGACATCGGCAGCAGCACGCGGAACAGCACCTGCCACCAGCGACAGCCCTCCATCAGCGCGGCTTCCTCCAGCTCTTTGGGGATGGCGAGGAACGCCTGGCGCATCAGGAACACGCCGAACGCCGAGGTGAAGTAGGGCATCATCACCCCGGTGAGGGTGTTGAGCAGGCCGAAGGTTTTCAGGGTCAGCATGTTCGGCACCATCATCACTACCGGCATGATCATCAGCTGCACTAAAAACAGCAGGAACAGGGTCTGCTTGCCGCGGAACTCGTGGCAGGCGAAGACGTAGCCGGCGGTGGTGATGGTCAGCAGCTGCACGCCGAAGGTGCCGAAGGCGAAGATAAGGGTGTTGGCGTAGAGGCTCAGCCAGTCGGCGCTGGCCCAGGCGTCGCGGAAGTTATCGAGGGTCAGCGGCAGCCGGGGCAGCAGCGAGGCCATATCCTCGCCGAAGGTGGTGGCGCTAAACGAGGTCGCCAGCATCCAGATAAACGGGCTGACCCACAGCAGCGCCAGGCAGCACATCAGCACGCTGAGGGTAAAGGGCTGCGAACGGCGCAGGCGTAGCCACAGCGGACGCGATGCGCCCGGCGAGCGCACGGCCAGCGGCGAGATTTCAGCGCTCATGGTGGGCTCCTTTTTCCAGCAGTCTGAGGTTAAGCAGCGAGAAGGCGAACAGCCCGGCCAGCGTCAGGAAGGTGGCGGCGGAGGCTTTGCCGAAGTCGTGGGTATCCCACGCCAGGTTCTGGATGTAGTAGAGCAGCACGGTGGTGGCGTTGTCCGGCCCGCCGCGGGTCATCACCGCCACGTGGTCAATCTGGGTGATGGAGTAGATCAGCGCCGTGGTGATGACGAAGCTCAGGGTCGGGCGCAGCAGCGGCAGGGTGACCTTAAAGAACACCTGGCGGCGGGTGGCGCCTTCCATAATCGCCGCTTCGCGGGTCGAGGCGGGGATGCTCTGTAGGCCGGCGAGGAAAAACAGCATGTAGTAGCCGGCGAACTTCCACACCCCAATCAGCGCCAGCGCCAGCAGGGCGGTGTTGCTGCGCCCCAGCCAGTTGTTGTTCATGGGTCCGAAGATTTTCGCCAGATAGTGGTCGAGCAGGCCGAGGCCGGGCATAAAGATAAACAGCCACAGCGCGGCGGCGCTGACCATCGGGATAATCATCGGGAAGAAGAAGGCGGTACGCAGCCAGCGGTTGAGGCGGTGGTTTTCGCTCAGCGCCACCGCCAGCAGCAGGGCGAGGGTCACGCCCGGCACCACCGTCAGCAGGATATAGAGCAGGTTGTTGACCAGCGACTGCCAGAAGACGCTATCGGCGAACAGGCGGGTGAAGTTATCGAGGCCGACGAACTGCGCGCCGTCGCTGACCATCCGGGTATCGAACAGGCTGTCGTAGACCGATCGCCCCAGCGGGAACCAGGTAAAGAGCAGTAAAAACAGCAGCGAAGGTGACAGTATCAGCCAGGGGAGCCAGCTTTTTCTCATAACGGCGACGTCTCAATCGGGCATTGTCGAAGCACGGATTGTGAGAAGCTTTGACTGCAAAAGTATGGCGGGAAGATGACTATTTAATGACCGGGGGCGCAGCTGCCGGGCAGACGGGATGCCCGGCAGAGAGGTTACAGACCGGCGCTCAGGCAGCGTATATGCGGCCTGAGCGCGGCGGAGATCGTCAGAAGTCGGCTTTCAGCACCACCCGATAGCGGGCCTTGCCTTCGCGCACGTGCTTGAGCGCCTCGTTGATTTGCGACATCGGGAACAGCTCGGTGGTTGGCGCCACTTTGCTGCGTCCGGCAAACTTCATCAGCTTGCGCAGCTCGGACGGGTTGCCGGTCGCCGAACCGGAGATGCTGCGGTCGCCGCCGATCAGGGTGAAGGCGGGAACCGGGAACGGCTTCATCACCGCGCCGACGGTGTGGAAGTTGCCGCCCCAGGAGAGGGCTTCGAAGTACGGCTGCCATTCGAGATCCACCGCCACGGTGTTGATGATCAGGTCGAACTGGCCGGCCAGTTCTTTTAAGGCTTCAGGATCGCGGCTGTTGACCACGCGATCGGCGCCCATCGCCAGCACTTCCTGCTCTTTCGCCGGGTTGGAGCTGAAGGCGGTGACCTCCGCGCCCATCGCGCGCAGCAGCTTGATGGCGATATGGCCGAGGCCGCCGATGCCGATGACGCCGACGCGGCTGGTGGCGGTGACGCGATGCATCAGCAGCGGTTTAAAGACGGTGATACCGCCGCAGAGCATCGGGCCGGCGGATTCGATATCGATGCTTTCCGGCAGCGGGATCACCCACTGCCAGTCGGCGCGCAGCTTATCGGCAAAGCCGCCGCGGTTGATGATGGTCGGCACCGAGCCTTCCAGGCAGTTGATCTGGTTGCCGCTGATACAGGCGTCGCAGTGCCCGCAGCTGCGCGCCGTCCAGCCGATGCCGACCTTCTGGCCGACCTTCAGCCCTTTCTCCTGCGCCGCACTGCCCAGCGCCGCGACGCGGCCAATGATTTCATGCCCGGCAACCAGCGGGTAGCTCGACATGCCCCATTCGTTGTCGATCATCGACAGGTCCGAGTGGCAGATGCCGCAGTACTCCACCTGCACCTCGACATCTTCCGGCCGGAGTTCGCCGGCGTCGTATTCCCACAGCGACAGATCGGCGCCCGCTTCTTTGGCGGCGTAGCTTTTAATTGTGCTCATGACGGTTTCCTTGGGTTTGGCGTAGATAATCAGGAAGTGTAGAGCATTGGGGG
>NZ_JAQGFU010000192.1:0-7824 GCF_030078455.1 Klebsiella sp. Ech2A
GATGTGTCCGGTTTGGGCGGTATAACCGGTAAACGGATCGAGCGGCGAGGCGCTGCCGGCTCCGGTCCATAAATCGTTGCGGAAGCGGTGATATTCTGCGCCGAGGATGAGGGTATGCGCCAGCTCGCCGGTATTAAAATCGGCGCTCAGGCGGTTATCCGTAGACCACGCGTCCAGCGAGCCGCGCGAGCCGCTGTAGCCGCGGGAGAGCATATTGCTATCGTCAACCCAGCCCACCTGATAGACCTGATCTAGCGAGACGTTGGTGTGGGTATAGCTGCCGGCGGAGTAGGCCGACCAGACGTCGCTGAACTGGTGATTAAACTCATAGCTGTAGATCTGCTCGCGACGCTGATAGCCATCGGAGGGATCGCCTTCGTTGGTGCCGGTGGAGAGCTTGCGCCCGTTGTGCGCGTAGCGGGTGCCGTCCAGCGGCAGCGAGCCGTGATAGCCGACCGACGGGTCTTTTTGCAGATAGGCGCGCAGCAGCAGCGACGTGTCGCTATCCGGCTGCCAGAGCAGGGACGGCGAAATGGCGTAACGCTCTTCGCGGGAGTTGTCATACTGGGTATCGCTGGAGCGCGTCATGCCGATAATCCGATAGGCCCACTGGTCGTTAATGGCATCGGTATAGTCGAAGGCGGCGCCTTTGCTATTTTGCGTTCCGCCGCTGAGGCGGAAATGGCCTTCGGAGGTGAACTGCGGGCGCTTCGAGGTCAGGTTGACCAGGCCGCCCGGCACGCTTTGCCCGTACAGCGCGGAGGAGGGGCCGCGAATAACGTCCACCCGCTCGATAAACCACGGATCGACCTGAATGACGTTGTGGCTCCCGCCGTCGCTCATCAGACGCATGCCGTCGAGGAACAGGTTGTCGACGTCGCCGCCGTGATAGCCGCGCAGGGAGACGGTATCAAAACGCGTCGCGCCGCCGCCAAAGCTCGAGTAGACGCCGGGCGTGTACTGCAGCGCCTGGCTAATCGTATTCGCGCCCTGATCGGCCATTTGCTGCCGGGTAATAACCGACACCGACTGGGCGGTAGTAATCAGCGGCCGATCGGTTTTGGTGGCCCCTGCGGAGGTCTTTGCGCTATAGCCCACGGTTGGCGAGCTGGCGGAATCGACGGGCTGGGCGGTAACCACGACCGTCTCTTCCGCAAGGCCTGCGAGAGGGAAAGCGGTAGCGAGGGCGCACAGCAAGGCGGAGCGTTTGAAGGTGACGCGAGCGATCATTGCATAATCCTGATGTTACGCAGCCTGGTACTCCTGTACGCCGCTGCGTGAAAAAGCGAAATTGTCAATTTTTGTCATAAAGTAATGCGAATTATTATTGTTTATCTTTTCGTTATCAAGATGTAATTAGCGCGCAGAAAAGTAAAACCTCATGATAAATATGTATTTTTCGACACAGGTGCGGCGGGCGGGGGATGGCGCGGCGAAAGCTGCCGCGCCGGGCTACCAGATTTGGTAGCCCGGCGCTAAGGAGCGGCGGGAGCTAAGAGCGGCTTTGCAGACGCAGCAGCGCCAGCGCTCTCCAGCCGTCGGCAAGGAACGGCATGGCTGAGAGCGCCAGCAGCTCCTCCGGCGTTCCGCCGTCGCTAAAGACAATGGCCTGCACCCGGCTAAGCGGCCAGCCGGCCGCCGGCCGATCGAGCAGCACAAAGCCGTCGCTGCAGCCGGTCTCGCCGGGGGTCAGGACCCGGTAAAACCAGCCGTTGCGCGACTGCTGGTGCATCAGCTCCGGCGCGTGAGGGTCCCTTAGCCGCTCGGCCATGGTCTGACAGGCCACGCGTCCCCAGGAGATCTGGATTTCAGCGCTGCCGAGGCGAAAAACATCCCCCGGACAGACGTTGGCTTCCGTCATCCCGCGAGTGGAAAAGTTCTCGCCGAACAGACCGATATGCAGCTGCTGTCCCGCCAGCGCCGGGTAGCGTTCTCGCCAGTAGTCGTAATGCTCCCGCGCGTAGTGCATCAGCGCGCAGTCGGGATCGGCAAAATGCTCCTCGATCCCGTTCTCTGCCTGCAGGCCGTGGGTGTTGAGGAACACGCGTCCGCTTAGCGCCGTTTTACGCAGGGAACCGTCCGCCTGGCGCTGGTTGCCGAGAATGCTGCGCAGCATTACCGGAAAATCTGTCATCATGGTGCTCTCCTTGTTCTCCGCCGCGGCGGAGAAGGTCTCAGAATTTATACTCCACGCCGGCCCAGAAGTTACGCCCCTCCTCAATAAATCCTTCACCGTAGTAGTACCGGGTATCGAAGAGGTTATTAACCGAGGCGTTGACGCTAAAACCGTGGCCGATGGCGTAATCGGTTCGCAGATGGCTAATGGCAAATCCCGGCGCTTTTTGCGAGCCGTCGCTGTTGCTGTAGCTGGAGGAACGCGCCTCTTCAGAGAACGTGATTTGTAGCGGCTCGACGGGCTTGAACGTCAGCCAGGCGGTCAGCGTCTGCACCGGCAGGTCGGTGACCTTGCCCGCCTCTTCGCGTTTCGCATCAGCGTGAATCAGGCCGTAGCTTAGCCCGACGTCAAGCTGCTCGAACGGCGAGCCTTTGATCCCCAAATCCAGGCCGGTATAGTCAACCCGGCCGCTGTTCTGGTTCTGTACCGTATCGGCATCGATATTGATCGCCAGGATGGCGTCGCTGACCCGGTTATAGTAGGTGCTTATCTCGTAGGCCCAGCGGTCGTTGAGGCGCCCATTCCAGGTCAGGTCGACGCCGCGGGCGCGCTCGGCCTTGAGCTGCGGGTTGACCAGCGCAATCTGGTCTTTGGCGGGCTTCGAGGTGGTATAGCGCTCTTTAAGCGTCGGGAAGCGGGTACGGTCGGACCAGGAGAGCGACAGGGTATCTTCGTTGCTAAAGCGGTAGCGGGCCATGGTTTCCCAGTTAAACGCGCTCTGTCGGTTGTCGTCGTAGTGGGTCAGGCTGCCGTTCTTTTCGTGCTTCATTCCCTCAAGGCTGTTGCGCCAGTCGTAGCTCATCCCGGCGACGAGGTCGAGATTCTCCGCCGCCGCCCACTGGTATTCGCTGGCGACGGACCAGGTGCGATCCTTGTAGCGATCGTACGGACCGTTGACGGCGCTTTTCTCCCGATGCACATCGTCTTTCCAGTTAACGGCGAAAGAGAGCTGGTCGTTTTGACGAACGTCGGCGGCGAGCTGCAGCCCCGCGCCGGTGCTGTAGTCGCTATAGTGGCTGTAGCTGCCGTTCTTATTGTGCAGGTCCGCCAATGAGTTATACATCAGCAGGGTATTCTTGAAGGTATCGTGGTAGAGGCGGCTTTTCAGGGTCAAGCTGTCGCCAAGGTGCGTCGTGCCCTGGTAGTAGTAGCTCTCTTTGTCGTACTCCGGCCACTGCCAGTAGCGGGATTTCTGGCTGCTGGTACCGGCATAAGGCGGGTTCTGCTTCTCGCCATCCTGCTTGATATAGGTCAGGGCGTACTCGTCGTTTGCGCGCGGCGTGAAGCCGAGCTTAATAATGCCGCGCTTATCGTCGCTGGCCGAGTTGACCATCTTGCCATCTTCCCCGGCGACGGGGTTATTCGTTCCGTGAGGCAGGCCGAGGAAATCCTGCTTCAGGCGGCTGCCGCTGAGCTGAATGTAGCCCAGATCGCCGCTGGCCCCAAGGGAGGCGTGGGTGTCATAGGCGTTCGTTTCGCTGCGGCTCCAGCCCTGACGATAGCCTATGCTGGCTTCCAGCGGTTTACTGGGGCGCGGGGTGGTGATGTTGATCGCCCCGCCCATTTGGTTGGGGCCCTGCAGCAGGGAAGAGTAGCCTTTTGATACCTCCACCGAGGCGATATCGGAAGTGAGAAACCGGCCCAGGTCGAGGTTGCCGTCGTAGGGGACGTAGATCGGCACGCCGTCAAAAAAGACCGGAACCTGGCGGCCATCAAAGCCGCGGACCTTCACCTGCAGCTCGTTGCGGCTGCCGGATTTTTGTAACACCACGCCGGGCACCGCCGATAGCGCGTGGGCGACGTCCTGCTTATCCAGACGCCTGATGGTCTCCTGGCCGAGGATATTGGTGGTCGCTGCCGGGACGGGGCTTGACCAGACGGTCATTGACTCCTCCGCCGGGTCTGCCCAGGCGGTTTGACCTAAGCTGAGGCTAATCAATGTGCAAAGATAGCGCTTCCTGATTTTCATTTTTATTGTTCCTGTTTTCGTTTTTTTATCTTGAACTGTCCGGCTCCAGGCGAACCTGAATATCCGCCGGCGGCGCATACCACGGCGCCGAAGTAATAAACAGTTCAATCCCGCAATCGAGGTAGTTGGTTAAGGTGGTTAAGGTCATTCCGCCCGTCAGCGCCAGCGTGCAGCGCGGGGCAATACGCTGCGCCAGGTCGGCAACCTGGCGCGCCTGCTGCGGGGTAAATTTATCCAGCTGCAGGATGTCGGGTTCCGCCTGCAGCGAGGCCAGCGCTTCTTCGAGCGTGTCGGCCTCAACGGCAACCTTTTTCTCCGGCGCCGATCGGCGCAGGAGCTGAACGGCGTGCCGCCAGTCGCCGTCGTCGGCGAGGAACCGGCGATGATTGGCGAACAGCAGCAGGGTTTCGGCGCAGCCGGCCCGGTGGATCAGCCCTCCGGCGGCAACGATGGCCTGGGTCCCGAGCAGCCGGGTGCCGGGAATGGCTTTGCGGGTACAGGCGATATGGGCGGCCGGGAGGCGGGCGCGCAGCAGCGTCAGCATCTCCGCGACGTAGGCCGATACGCCGCAGCTCCACTCCAGCACGTTCTGCGCCGCTTTCCAGCCCTGATGCAGCGCCTCCGCGCTGCCGGTTGCGCGCAGCAGCGCTTCGCCCGGCGCCGCGTGCGCGCCGTCCTCCTTCAGCGCGGTGACGGTTAATCCCAGGCTGCTCAGCATCTGTCCAGCCGGGGAGATACCGCTGACGCAGCCGCCCTGACGGTGGCTGAAGGTCATGACGCCGGGGCGGGCGCCGATTGCCAGCGCCCGGGTGGTCAGGTCGCCGCCCTGAATATCTTCCATCAGCCACGCGTCGGTCAGCGCTCGTGGGATATAAATCATCCGTTTTCCCCGCACTCCCAGGAGATCAGCGCCCAGTCGCGGCTGGGCGGCGCGATAGCCTGCGGATCCTGCCGCTGATACCAGTGGCGCAGCCGCGCGCGGTCCTCTTCGCTGAGTACGCCAAGCGTCCATTTGACGTTCTCTTCAAAACGTTCAAAGGTGGCGTTATCCCGCTGGCAGCTGGGGCCGCGGATAAAATCGACCCGCGCGTGAATGCCCATTTGATACAGCACGTTCAGCGCGTAGATATAGTTCGGCAGTTCGACCACTTCGCGTCCCAGCGCGCGCTGGATTGCCGGCGGCATAAACGTCGGCTGGACGAGGTGGGTGGTATAGACGCGCAGCCGCGCCTGGCGGTTGAGCTTATCCATCGCCTGGCGCATATTGCCGACCAGCGTTGAGCGTGAGGCCACGGCGATATCACAGCGCGGAATATCGTGCCACGACTCCTCCCACGCCCGCAGATGCCAGCAGGCGTTGGCGATGCGCATCTGCGCCGCGCGCTTTTCGGCGACCTCCAGCATTCCCCGGCTGTAATCAACGCCGTGTACCGTATCGAGCCTGTCCGCCAGCGCCAGGGCGACGGTTCCCGGCCCGCAGCCCATATCGAACAGGCTGTGCGCATCGGTTAAGTCTATTTTCGCCAGCAGCTGGAGAAGATAGCCGTCCGTAGGCTGGGCGCAGCTGTCGGCCATTTTCTCCGCCCGGGCGTCCCAGTGGGCGGGGGATTTCTCGCTGCGGCCGGCGAGCTTCATCTGCTGTTGGTAAAGCCCGGCAAAATCAATTTCATCAATAAGCATAATTATTCCTGAAGGTGGGAGTGACCCAGGTGATGGCGGATCTGTGACGGCGTCACGCCGTACAGGGTGGCCAGCTTGCCCGCTGTGAGCTGCTCCGCCGCCGTCCCTTGGGTGACGAGGCCGCCTGGCTCGACCGCGATCACGCTATCGGCGATGGCGAGGGCGTGCAGCGGATGGTGGGTGGCCATAAACAGCGTCACCCCGGTTTGCCGCAGCTGGCGCAGGGTGTCGAGCAGGCGGATCTGGTGGCCGAAGTCGAGGCTTGAGGCCGGCTCATCCAGCAGCAGCAGACGCGGGCGCTGGACCAGCGCGCGGGCAATTAAGGTCAGCTGGCGCTCGCCGCCGCTCAGCGTGGCCCAGTTCCGCCCGGCGAGATGTGCGATGCCCAGCGCCTCCAGCTGGGCCAGTGCGCTATTGCGATCGCTTCTGGCGGGCTGGGTGAAGGTACCGATATAGGGGCTAAGTCCCATCAGCACCATGTCGAGGACGCTGAAGGCGAAGGCCCCGTCGTGCGCCTGCGGCACCCAGGCAATCGCGCGGGCGCGCTCGCGGGAGCACAGCTGGGTTACCGGCAGACCGTCAATCAGGATCTGGCCGTCGCGCAGAGGAAGGAGGCCGAGTACGCTGCGCATCAGCGTGGTTTTACCGCTGCCGTTGGCGCCGAGCAGGCAGCACAGCGTGCCCGGCAGCAGCGAAAACGACACGTCGCGCAAAACGGTGCGTTTGGGATAGCCAATTTCGGCATGGCGTACCGTCAGCAGCGTCATGGGCGGCTCCTGCGCAGCAGCAGCGCCAGAAAGAACGGCGCGCCGATAAAAGAGGTCAGGATCCCGAGCGGGATTTCGCTGGCGCTCAGCCCGCGCGCCAGGGTGTCGGTTAAGAGCAGCAGCACGGCGCCAAGCCCCATCGCGACGGGCAGAAGGCGCTGATGATTGCTGCCGGTGAGCAGGCGTCCGATATGGGGGACGATCAGCCCCACCCAGCCGATAATACCGGCAATAGCGACCGCGCTGGCGGTCGCGAGGGTTGCGCAGGCGACGACAATCAGCCGCAGGCGGGCGACGTTGATCCCCAGCGATCGCGCTTCGTCATCGGAGAGGGTCAGCAGATTGATGCGCCAGCGCAGCAGCCACAGCGGCAGGCAGCCGACGAGCATCAGCGGGGCGGCGACGGTCAGATCGCCGGGGGTAATATCGGAGAGCCCGCCCATCAGCCAGAAGGTGATGGAGGGCAGCTGGGTGTAGGGGTCGGCGAGGATTTTGATCAGCGAAATCCCGGCCCCACACAGCGTGCCGAGGCAGATCCCCACCAGCACCAGCGTCAGCGCCGGATCGTGGCGAACGATGGCGCGAGAGACGATGCCGACGCCGGCGACCACCAGCAGGCCGCCGCAGAAGGCAAACAGCTGAATATAGAGCGTCGACATTCCGCACATCAGCGCCAGGCAGGCGCCGAGGCCGGCGCCGGCGGCGACGCCAAGGATATCCGGCGAGACCAGCGGATTGCGAAACATGCCCTGGTAGGCGGCTCCGGCGGCGGAGAGCGACGCGCCGATGGCCAGCGCGGCGCCGATGCGCGGCAGGCGTATCTGCCAGAATACGATGCTGGCCTGCGGGGGAAGGGCGGCGCTATGCGGATCGAACAGCAGATCGAGCAGCCGCCCGAGGGTCAGGTTCCACGGACCGGTTAGCAGGGCTGACGAGAGGACCAGCAGGCCGGCAAGCAGCAGCGCGGCGCTCAACGTTGAAGGCTTCATGGACGATTCACCAGCCTCGTATAGCGCTCGGGGGTTAACGCCGCGTGCCAGAATAGCGTGCTGTAGCGGGTTAAATCCTCCTGCAGCGTGGCGCGGACCTGCGGATCGAGCCAGGCGTGCAGGCGACGCATCCCGGCGAGGCGGTTGATCCCCGGCGGCGCGTCCAGCCAGCCAAACGGCAGGCCGTCGAGCAGCAGAACCCGCCCCTGCGCCACGGCGCTGACGCCCTGCCAGGCGGGGTCC
>NZ_JAQGFU010000193.1:0-7818 GCF_030078455.1 Klebsiella sp. Ech2A
TTCCTGCGCCGCAGCGGAGACCAGACTTCGCGCCTCGACCGCTGGGAGACCGAGCTTAACGAAGCCCTGCCCGGCGACGCGCGTGATACCACCACTCCGCAGGCGATGGCAAAAACCTTGCGCAATCGGCTCACCGGCAGCGTACTCTCCGCCGCATCGCGACAGCAGCTGCTCAGCTGGATGGTTGACGATAAGGTCGCCGGCCCGCTGCTGCGCTCGGCGCTGCCGCACGGCTGGTTTATCGCTGACAAAACCGGCGCGGGCAACCGCGGGTCGCGTGGTATTATCGCCGCCCTCGGCCCGGACGGGCAGCCCGCGCGCATCGTGATTATTTATTTAACCGGCACCGAGGCCTCGATGGAAGAGCGGAACCGGCAGATTGCCGGGATTGGCGAGACGCTGGTTAAGCACTGGTAAGGCGAGCGCTATCGTTCGCGACGGCGGTAAAACGGACGTCCGGCGCGCGATGGCCGGGCATCCGTTCGCCGGCGGGTGCGTTATTACTGATAAAAGTCGTAAATATTGCGGGCGACCGTTTTATCCGCAGTTGCCTGGCTGAAGCCATTCTCTGTTTTCATCTGCGAACCAATTTTCGCTTTTAACAGCTCCTGCTGCTGGAGGGTGACAACCAGCTCCTTGTTGATATTATCCGCGATGATTTTGTTCAGCGCCTCAGAGCAGCTTAGGCTGTGTTTGAGTTTAAGGAACACGTCCGGCGAGAGCGCGTCTCTGACGCGAATCTCATCCACGCAGCGCTTATTGAGATAAAACGCATCGTCACCGGCCCGGTACGTCAGCCCGCTCTCCGGAGGCGCAGCGTTACAGGCGCTAGCCAGCGCGGCGGCGAAAATAACGGGTAAAACTCTGCGCATATCTCTCTTCGGCATTCACCAGGCACGAGGCGAACATCGTTCATGCCGCCTCTGCCAGGGCTCCTGAAACGAACGTTGATTTTGGGGCAGCCAGCAGAAGCGTTGTTTGAATCATCACTCCCCTTGATTTACGTTCCCCTCACATCTGTGCATTTAAAATAAAATTAATCCGTAGGCATCTTGTTGCACTCACGAAGTAATGAGAACAACATCACATAAATATCAAAACACAATTTCATTTTATTGATTAAAGATAGAAAGTAGTCAGCGTCTAAATCATATCTTAGTGTCCAGGTACGACATTTTTTTCGACACTATGCTTTACTCACTCAGGATTCTGAACCTATGGCTCTGTCAGCTAAAGAAAGACTCTTCAATAAAGTCATCACGCATTACGCTGAAAGCCGTTCAGGATTCACGGCGCAGGACTGTGCGGATTTTATACAGGTCAACCGTAGCGTGGTCAGCCACTATCTGAACAGATTGTGTGATGACGGGCGTTTACGCAAAGAAAACACCCGACCGGTTCGTTTCTTTGTCATCAGTGAAGTTGCCGCCAAACCCCCTCTTACATCTGTACGTCATAATCAACAAGATGCTTTCAGCAGACTGATTGGCCATCAGGGGAGCCTGGCAGAAGCGGTGGCCCTCTGCCGTTCCGCGGTGGACTATCCCGGCCGGGGATTACCTGTCCTGCTGTCCGGCGAAAGTGGCGTGGGGAAAAGCCATCTGGCCTCACTGGTGTATCAGTATGCGCTTGAACGCGGCGTCATCGCATCAGATGCCCCGTTTGTTGAACTTAACTGTGCGGATTATGCCAACAACCCGGAACTCCTGTCGGCAACATTATTTGGTTATACCCGCGGCGCGTTTACCGGAGCGGACCGCGAAAAACGCGGTGCATTTGACGATGCCGATGGCGGTTTTCTGTTCCTTGACGAAGTCCATCGTTTATCGGCAGAGAATCAGGAAAAGCTGTTTCTGTTTATGGATAAAGGGTATTTCTACCGTCTTGGGGACAACAGGACCACTCGTCCCGCCAGAATACGTTTTATTTTTGCCACAACAGAGAATATCGACACTGTTTTACTGAACACCTTTCGCCGACGAATACCGATCAGAGTGACCATTCCGAATTACCTCTCCCGTCCGTTGCCTGAACGCATCACCCAGATCAGCCACTTCTTCCATCAGGAGGCTTTGAGCCTCCAGCAGGACATTCATTTCGATGCCCAGTTGATGCACCAGCTTGCCACCTCACCGGTCCGGGGTAATATTGGCGAGCTGAAAAACCAGATTAAAGTCATGTGCGCCACGGCGTGGAGTAACACACATCCTGGTGAAGCTATCTCTCTGCAGGGCTGTACCCCGGGTGGAGAGCTCCTGGTCGTCTCCTCTTCGGCTTCTGCTGAAACCCTGGATGCCAGTTCACTTTTCCCCAAAGCCATGCGCGATGATGTGATATTTCGGGAATTCTGCCACAGCGGAAACGTGTTGCTGCTGAACCGAAAAATGGAACAGTTGCTGACTGAGATTAACGGTACATTGTCACCGGAGGGCTTATACAGCGGTTATATCTGGCAAAAAACGATACAGGCGATCGGCGAGCTGGAAAACCTGAGTGGAATTCAGTTCAGCCATGAACTGCGTAAAACCATCTGGCTGTCGCTGAGCTATGCCATGTCTGCAGCCCAGGAAACAGCAACCCTGAATGAACTGGAACGTATTTCTGATTATGTGTCGGGAAAAGCCAGCCTACTGGCAGAAGAGTGTATAACCCAGCTGGCCAGATACGTAACACCGCAGCCCTTACCGCTGTTACATCCCTTGCTTAGCTGCGCGTTCCACACTCTGGCGGGGGAAGATGATATTATCCAGGGTATCATCGTCGCCCATGGACGCACCACCGCCTCCAGTATTGCCGGTATCGCCAACCAGCTGGTTGGGGGGTATTATTTTAAAGCCTTTGATATGCCCCACTCGACCTCCACCCGTGAAATTATCGACCTGCTGATCGCCCATGTTTCCCGGCTTCGACAGGGGTCAGGACTGATCATTCTGGTTGATATGGGATCCCTCAGGGAAATCTATGAAGAAATAAAACTTCATCTGCACGGCGAGCTCCTGGTCATCAATAATGTCTCCACCATGATGGCACTGGATATCGCTGCCAAAATCCAGGAGCGGCTCCCGATGGAGGAAATCATTGAAGGCACACAGGGGGCTTATGAGGTGGAAACCCGGCATTACGCCGGCTTGCTACCGGGTAATAAAATTATTATTTCCTGCATTTCCGGCGAAGGTATCTCCCGTAAACTGAAAGATATCGTACAGCGCTATCTGGCGCAGGCGGATATTGATATTGTCACCATGGAATATGACGATCTGAAATGGAAAATCACCCATGCAGATCCCTCTCTTAATGGTACGCGACTGATTATCACCACCACAGACCTTGAAGCCGGTTATATCCCTTTACTCAGCGTCGAGCAGTTGATTAAGGAACGCACCCAGGTGCTGAAACGTGTCTACTTCAACGGCCTGCTGCAGGAAGGTGTTCTTGAGCCGATGGTAGAGGAAATCGTAAAACTGTTTACCGTCGAAGGTATTGCCAACCGTCTGAGTTTCCTGAATCCCGTCGTCATCATCAATGAAGTCGAGGCCGTCATCAAACAGTACGAAGGGTTCTACAAAATCCATTTCGAAAGCTACCTGCGTATGAACCTCTTCATGCATATCGCGCTGATGATTGAACGGGTGATGGTGAATAATGGCGTGCGTCACCGGGAAGAAACTGAACTGACGCTGCAGCAAAAGGCATTCGTGGCCGTGCATGACACCTTTTTCCAGGCGCTGAATCGCAAATACCACCTCACCCTGCCTCTCACTGAAATCCTTATGATTTTTGAAATCATGGAGCCCTGGATTTCTGTGGACGCATCAGCCTGAACATCAATACCTGCCAGTCCCCCTGGCAGGTCATTTCGACACTACTCCCGACGTCAGTCTAAGCACTCATTATAGTGTTCAAATCAACATAAAAACCAATGTAAATCATTGAATTAAAAACATGGCATACAACTTGCTTTATTTAAGGCAGACAAATGAAATTTATAAAGGAATGCGTAATGCGAGAGATGTATATCGCCACTCATGGTCGCTATGCCGAGGGCATTGTTTCAGGCCTGAATCTGCTGATTGGCGAAGATCACGGTATCACGCCGATCTGTGCGTACTGTGGTGAGATTGGCTCAACAGCTGAACTTGCCGTTTATTTTGACTCGATTGCCATGGAGGCCGCCGCTCGTGGCAATGAGCTGGTGCTGTTTACGGATATGGCCGGAGGCAGTGTCAATAATACCGCCGTACAGATGATGGTGAAATACCCACACGTGCATGTGATCAGCGGCGCCAACCTGATCATGTTGATGGAGTTCTGCATGTCCGAACACATTGACACCGCATCACGACTGCAGGATGCCATTCTGGCGGCAACGGATGCCATGCAGTATATGAATACCCTGCCGGATATTATCGCTGCGCGTCAGGCAATCCCGTCCGCAATACAGGATGACAACGAAGACTTCTTTTCCGGGGAGAACGGACTGTGAATATTGCACTTGAGCCACTTGACCCCCGCTATACACATACACAGCCCGGCCTCAACAAAACCTGGTTAAATGATGCTATCGCAGAAGTGCTGGCTAAAGTGGATGCCATGCTGCCCCGCTTCTCATCCACGTTTCCGTCTGCCAGCGGAACCGGTGGTGTTTACCCGGCGGTGGAAAAAGTAGACTGGACGGAGGGTTTCTGGACCGGGATGTTGTGGTTAGCCTGGGAAGTAACCGGAGACAACAAATACCGTGATGTGGCGGAAAACCTGCTCGACAGTTTCGAAGAGCGACTGGATAAACATATTAAGGTCGATACCCATGATCTGGGTTTTCTTTATCTGCTTTCCTGCGTCAATGCCTGGAAGCTGACCGGTAATCTCCGTGCCCGGGAGCTTGCCCTGCGCGCAGCAGACCTCCTTTACCAACGTTTTAATGCCACCGCCGGTGTCATTCAGGCCTGGGGAGATTTAACGGACCCTGCCCGTCAGGGACGGATGATCATTGACTGCAACCTTAATGTCCCGCTCCTGTTCTGGGCTGCAGATGAGACGGGAAATAACCGTTACCGTGAGGCCGCCACGCAGCATCTGGCGCAGGCCGCCCGGTATCTGGTACGTGAAGACGCCTCAACATTCCATACTTATTATATGGATATCCATACTGGTCAGCCGCTTCGCGGTGACACTCATCAGGGATTCAGTGATGATTCATGCTGGGCCCGGGGCCAGGCATGGGGCATTTACGGATTTGCGCTGGGATTTAACCACACCGGGGATGCCGCTCAACCGGAGCTGTCACGCCGACTGGCCCATTATTTTCTGAACCGCCTCCCTGAGGATTACGTCTGCTACTGGGATTTAATTTTTACCCGTCAGGACAATGCCCTGAGAGATACCTCCGCCGCCGCCATCGCCGTCTGCGGGCTGGCAGAGTTATTGAAAATGCTGCCACTGACCGATCCTCTGCGTCCGGCCTACGCCAATGGCATCGAACTTATGATGCGCAACCTGCGTGCGCATTATTTCGCTCATCAGCAAGACGGCCTGCTGCGTGAAGGTGTTTATAACTTTGGCCGCAATATGGGCATAAACGAACCGAATATCTGGGGAGATTATTTTTATTTTGAAGCCCTGGTTCGTCTTTGCCGCATCTGGACCCCTTATTTCTGTTAACCGGAGCTACACATGATTTCTTTAGTTCGAATTGATGATCGTCTTATTCACGGTCAGGTGGCCGTTGTCTGGACCAAACACCTGGGAGTCAACCGCATACTGGTCGCGAACGACCAGATTGTGAATAACGACGTACAAAAAATGTCGCTGCGTATGGCCGCGCCGGATACGGCAAAGTGCGGCATCATGGCAGTGAAAGATGCCGGCGATGTCCTCAATGACCCCCGCGCTGAAAACATGAAAATTATGGTCATCGTTAACAATGCCGCCGATGCCCGGCGCCTTGTAGAGCAGGTTCCGGCGATCAGGACGCTGAATGTCGCCAATTTCGGCCGTATTACGGATCATCTGGCCGCAAAAACCCGCATCAGCGATACGGTCTATGTCACCCCGGAGGATGTCGCTGACTTCAGGGCTATCGCTGAACGTGGCGTCAACGTCGAATATCAGGTTCTGCCATCTCACCCGGTCAAAAGCCTGATTGAGATGCTGGAAACTGCAGCCTGCTGATGAGGTCCCTATGTTAACTTCCGCATTTCTTGTCGCACTGATTATGTTTCTGGTTAAAACAGCGGATCACACCCTGGGTCAGCCGCTTATTGAACGCCCGTTAATCTGTGGCGCTCTCGTCGGGCTGGTGCTGGGCGATTTCCAGCAGGGCATTATTATCGGCGCCTCGCTGGAATTAATTTTCCTCGGAACCATCACCATCGGTGGCTCAGTTCCGGCTGACCTCGCCGTCGGTTCGGTTCTGGCCACGGCGTTCACGATCCTGACTCATGCTGAACCCGCGGTTGCAGTAGCGCTGGCATTGCCGATCAGTCTGCTGGCCGTATTTGTCTACCAGGTACTGAAGCTGGTGTATACCGCACTGGTCGAAAAATATGATGCCCTGCTGGAACAGGGGCATGACCGTGCGGCACTTGGCCTGACGCTCGGCATGACCTTCTTTTACGGTATTCCGTTCGCCCTGATTGCCTTTTTCGGCATCCTGTTTGGTACCGACGTTATTCGCAGTGTGGTGGAAAGCATTCCCCCGACCGTGATGCGCGGGATGACGGCAGTCGGCGGCATTCTGCCAGCACTGGGTTTTGCGATTTTGCTGAAAGCCCTGTGGAATCGCAATATTGCCGCCTTCTTCTTTATCGGCTTTGCCATGGCAGCCTATCTGCAACTGCCCATCATGGGGATTGCCATCATTGCAGGTTCTGTCGCGGTTTACCTCTGCTTCAATGAATTCAACCAACTGAAAGCTAACAAACAGGCCACAGCGGCAACTGCGCCGGCTGCGGCTGATGATAAGGATGGGTTTTTCAATGACTGATATCCATATGAAAAATGTCAGCGCTTACAGCGACGAAAAAAGTGAAAAGAAACTGTTCCGTCAGCTGTTCATTCGTCAGTTTCCTCTGCTGGGCTCGATGAACTTCACCCGTATGGAAGGGTTAAGTTACGGGTGGGCGCTGGCCCCGATGCTGAAAAAAATCTACGCCGGCGATCCACATCGCTATCTGGAAGCCCTTAAACGTAACAGCCAGTTCTTTAATACCAACCAGCATATTGCGCCCTTTATTATGGGGCTGACGCTGTCCATGGAAAAAGAGAATGCAGCCAATCCTGATTTCGATACCTCCAGTATCAACGGGATCAAAGTTGCCCTGATGGGCCCTTTTGCAGGAGTGGGTGACTCCTTCTTTTATGGGGTGTTACGTATCATTGCGACCGGTATTGCTATCGGTCTGGCATCACAGGGAAATCCGCTTGGGCCACTGCTGTTCCTGCTGATCTACAATATTCCAAGCTATCTGTTGCGCTATTATGGTGGCGTTATGGGTTACCGGCTTGGCTCAAAGTACATCGCGGAAGCCACCCAGTCGGGGCTGCTGAGCTGTATCACAAAGGCCTCGTCCATAATGGGGCTGATGATGGTTGGTGCAATGAGTGCCAGTATGGTGAAATTTACCACCACCTTCAAAACCACCATTGCAGGGCAGCCTTTTGTGTTACAGGAGATACTGGACAAAATTTGCGTCGGGCTCATTCCTCTGATACTGGTACTGCTCTGTCTGAAACTGCTCAATAAAAAGGTCAGTCCAAATAAAGTATTAATCATGCTCATCGTTATTGGTTTTGGTGCTGCGGGGATCGGCATTATCTGAT
>NZ_JAQGFU010000194.1:0-7799 GCF_030078455.1 Klebsiella sp. Ech2A
CCTCTGACAGTTAACTATTTATCCGCCGCGTTTTTCATCAGAGTATAACAGGAAGGAAAAATGAACTGGTATGCTGCCACATCTTCTCAACAACCTGAAAAATTCCGTCAGGTCTATTCTTCTTCGACACTAAAAAATATTTCTGACAGCTGTAACCTCTGCCCACAGCTGATCACACCGGATAATTTCGGCCAGTATCAGGAGAAGTTACGACATATTGAAGTCATTTTTTCTACCTGGGGAATGATCCCTTTAACAGAAGAGCAGCTGGATGCTCTTCCCGCGTTAAAAGTTGTCTTTTATGCGGCAGGAGCAACCGAATATTTTGCCCCCCCTCTTTTATCAAGAGGGATAAAAATTGTCAGCGCATGGAAAGCCAATGCGGTTCCGGTCGCGGAATTTTGCCTTGCGCAAATCCTGCTGGGATGCAAGGGGTATTTCAGAAATCAACGGGAATATTCAGGTCCAGATAAATTTGAAAGTCTGTCTCTTCATCATCCCGCACCCGGTGTTTATCAGGAAAAAGTGGCATTAATCGGTGCCGGGGCCATTTCGCAATTGTTACAACAGTTATTAACTCCCTTTAGCCTTGAGATTATTGTCGTCCCTTCCCGGGAAGAAAAACGCCTTATCAGTCTGGAGCAGGCGTTTTCCTCTGCTTTTGTCATCAGTAACCATCTGCCCAACCGACCGGACAACAGAGGCGTTCTGGATGGGAATTTATTTCATCTCATGCGTCCAGGTGCGGTGTTTATTAATACTGGCAGAGGAATGCAGGTCAATGAAGAAGAACTGATTGCCGTTCTGCAGCAGCGCCCGGATCTGACGGCGCTGCTCGATGTGACCAAACCTGAACCTCCATCATCGGGTTCATTACTCTATACCCTGCCTAACGTCCGGTTAACCAGCCATATTGCCGGTGCCTTGAATAATGAAACCCGGCTCCTTGCAGATTGTGTGTTTGAGGAATTTCAACGCTGGCTGAACGGGGATGAATTACTGTATGAAGCACATAAAAAAATGTGATGAAAATCTTGTTTAGTGTTCATGAATTTATTATTCAGAATAGTAAATCGCGATATTTTTAGTTATCTGTCGAAATAGCCTCACACACAATAACGCAACCCATTACAATCCTTGATATTTATATTATGGCACAGGAATTGCTCTAGTAAACATGTCTTTTGTTTCGTAGCGAAACAGTGGCGAAAAACATCTAAAGCCCTGAAGGAATAAAAATGAAAAAATTACACGCAATTTTTATCGGATTACCATTATCCTGTTTAACCCTCAACGCAATGGCTGCTGCAACCTGGGTCGACAATCGTTATGCCCATACCTGGGGACCGGAAAAAAACCAGTATAAAATCGGTGGAGGTCATATTTTTGATAATGGCGCCGGTATTCTGGTCTCATCAATGTATGATATCGGAACAACGAATGAATATCTCGGAAGGCAGCTAAAAAGTACCTTTCAGGAGTATGAGGGATGGTACCCTATAAAATTAAATGATCAGTGGTCAGTTACAACAGGTGGATTAACCGATATTGACAGTAATGGTTCCTCAGTATCACCTTATATGAGTCTGGATTATAAAATGAACAGCGTACTCAGTTTCAGTACCCGCTATCGTTATAATCATATGACCCGAAAAAGCGCCGATCTTAACGGGGACATGAATTACAACGATGCTCACCAGATTGATTTATTCCTTAATTACCAGGCAACGGATAAACTCTGGCTGCAGCTTAACCCTGAGTTTTTCATTAATACTAACGAGTTCCATGCCGCTAACGGTAAAAAAACACACTGGGAACCCAGTATCGTTGCCCGCTATCGCATTAACCAGCACTGGATGCCCTATACTGAACTAGCCTGGCTTGATAAGGATCAGAACAGAGACGACCAGGTCCGCCTGCGTGTGGGCGTCCGCTATTATTTCCAGTAATCTTCACTAAAAACAGGGCAGCTTTGCTGCCCTTATGATTAACGCTCTGTAACAGAGTATGTTGAACAGACGAGCGTTCCCTCACCACCCGTTATTTTTCCACGGGCATAGAGTCCCATCCTGGCGCCAATCCATTTCCCGGCGCTGGCTGAAAAACAGGGTTCAATCGATTGCCATTCACCATCCGGTAAACGCCAGCCAAATTGCACAATTCCGTCCAGTCTCATCTCATAACCCAGTTCAATATACTGTTGCACGATATCCGGGAGCGTGACGACTGGCAGTAACGTTTCATTCAGCTCACCCTTGTCATTTATCCAGCCATGGCGATAGACCAGCTGCCGTTTATCTGCGAACTGACATACCGAGAGCGCCGCAAAGCGCTGGCCATAAATAACAAGCCCCCCTTCATCGCCAGCCAGTAACAGTGATAATTCGAATCGTGCTGTCACGTTAAATTTTTCCGCTGGTAGCTTTTGCAACAGCAGCTGGGGCAGATGGTAAACGCTGGTTTTCTCCTCAACCGGAATACAGCGTAAATGTACGCCCTCCCCTCCATATGTTAACCAGCTGGCCTGGGGGTTTGCCTGCCATTGCCACTGAAGCCCTGGAAGACCCTTCGGAAAATCATCGCTGGCCTGTAACTGACAGGGAGTCAGCGGGAGCGTCGGCAGGCGGAATTGCTGAACGGGCTGCCCTGCCCCATAGTCATCCTGATTTTCACCGACAGTTGGCCACCCGTCAGCCGTCCAGCACAGTGGCTGGAGATGAACAATCCGGCCATAAACGCCTTTATCCTGGAAATGGAAAAACCAGTTTTCTCCATTATCAAGCTCAACCCACGCCCCTTGGTGGGGACCATTAATGGGTGAGCCCCCCTGGCGAAGGATGTCACGCGCCTGCCAGGGGCCATATAGTGAACTGGCCTTCAAAACAGTCTGCCAGCCACGCTTTACTCCCCCTGCGGGAGCAAATATCCAGTATTCATTATTACGTTTATATAACTTTGGCCCTTCCAGTGTCGGATGCGAGGGGGAACCGTCAAAAATGACGCGCCCCTTATCCAGAAGGCAGGATGCATCCGGCGCCATTTCGGTGAGCTGCAGCTTATTTTTAATACCGCTTCGGCTGAATGCAAATGCATTCACCAGCCATGCGCGTCCATCATCATCCCAGAAAGGACAGGGATCTATCCATCCCGGAGCAGCTTTCAGGCAATGAGGCTCACTCCATTCCCCCAGAGGATCACGGGTATGAGTAACAAAGATACCTTCATCAGGGAGGCTATAAAAAACCCAGAACTGGTTATCATGAAAACGAATGGCTGGCGCCCAGATCCCCTTCCCCGGTTGCGGAGAGTCGTACTCAGGAGAAGGGAGCCGCTTAACGATATAATTGACAATCTGCCAGTGGACCAGATCGCATGAGTGCAGCAGAGGTAACCCCGGGACCTGATTAAAGCTGGATGATACCATCCAGAAATTATCCCCGGTTCGGATCACATCGGGATCGGCGTAATCCGCATGTATGACAGGATTCTGGTAAAGCAATGGCATAATTTTCACCTTCAGTTGTCGACAGAAGGTTTTTCTGCAAGATTCACGCCAGCAACAAAAAAGGCTTAAAATATATAAAGATAGAATATCAATATCGAAAGAATTCGGTTTTTAGACACTGAGCCCATCATCTGTCCATACGACATCATTCAGTCGTATGGACAGATGATGCCCCATAACCTGGCAGGCTTGTTTCTAGTGTTGAATCACAGTGTCACACCGGTTATCGCTCTTCGGCCAGCGTAAACCTGTAGTAGATATGCCGGGCCTGTCGGTAGACCCGTTCGCGATCGTCAGTCAGTATCAACGCCAGATTAAACGCAAAATCAAACGCAACTCCCAGTCCCTGGCCACTTATCAGATTGCCATCTCTGACTACAGGAGCATCAACATATACGCCATCGGTAACTCCTTCGAAAAGCGTGCCGGAACATACGTAATTTCTGCCTTTAAGTAGTCCGTTGGGAGCCAGAACTTTTGCAGCAGCAGAGCAAATTGGACAGATCAGCTTCCCGGCCCGATCGTGCCGGTCAATAAACGGGATGACAGTCGGGTTTTCAGCAAGACTTACTGTCGCCTGCGGCCCACCCGGAATGATTACCGCATCAAAAATCTCATCAATGTTGTCGCTTAGAGGTATATCCGCACGAACAGCAACATTATGGTAGCTGTTCGTATATTCATCACTGCCACAAGACAGAGTTGTTACTTTTACTCCGAGTCGTTCAAGAATGTCGAGTATAATGATGGCTTCAGCCTCCTCGAAACCTGGAGCCAGTAATAACGCAGCATGTTTTGACACAATGGATCTCTCTTATATTCAAAAATCGTTAACTATCAGTAAACAAACCAGGTAGCAACTTCCTGTGAACCTGGAATATCAACAACTTAACAAAAACAGGACCATAGATAACTGATTTGTCAATGCATTTCAGAAATACAATGATTAGCAAAGAACATGCCATGAATAAATTAATCATTGAATATCAATAAGATGAAATATCTTATCGACACTCATAATCCAATTCATCCGACAGTTGATATTAGTGTCGATTTGAATCAACTCCTTAAACATGTTGCTATCGCCAGGTATCCATTTTTCGATAACAAAAGCAGCATCATCACAATTATTAGCCAGGGTCACCCTCGACTGCCCACACCACCGCTGACATATTCTGTCCTCATAACGAGGCCTGTTCGCAGGCCTCCGGACTGACGCCTCTCAAGTGGGGGGGCCGCCGGGCCCGATTGTAAAACACGTGAATGTAATAGAAGATATCATCCCGTGCCAGACCCCGTTTTTTTATCTCGTGATGATATAATCAAAATAGTAACGAAGAAGGATCTATGGAATATCATCGCTATGTACTTTATGTCTAACTCATATCGACTTGTAGAAAATCATTATTTATCCAGCTATGAATTAAATGTAGCGACCCGAGTTTTAAATCGGTTCAACCTGCATTTAACAGAACAAACTCACGTTCGCAGATCGCTGCCCCAGAATAATCTGAACTGAAATCTACGGTTGTTGAGTTCCTATAGACGCTCGTTTCCTGGATGACTCGCCCACGTCTGATAATTCAAATCGAGACGTGGTGGCTAACTAAGGCGTGATTAATAAAATGGTGAATCATTAATGCCGGGGGATCGTTAACTGGGGGAACGATTTCTGTGCCAAACCACAAAGGGTTGGCTGGACAAATTGATCCGCAGATATATGTCGGGATACCGGAAAAAACCCCAGCTATCGGTCGATGCACGTGTCCGGTTGCGATGGCAATGGGCGGACGAGAACTATTTTGTAAAAGCTCGCCAAGCTGGGCGCGATCATTGCACATGATGCGATCCATAGCAGGAATACCGCTTTGGATTATGTGATGGTGTAAAAAGAGCATAGAGGGAGCGGCATCTTCATGCGATAAGCTTTTTTCTAACCACGCAAGATGATTACCCACTGCGCCCTCAGACGATCCCTGGATCGTAGTATCTAATCCGATAAGGCGCAGTTCGCCCATATCTGCAACAAAATGAAGACCTTCTGCGAAGGGCGTTTCGGACCAAAAGCGTTCGCCCCATACGCTACGCATTAGTAGCTTATTATCAGCGTTACCGGGCAGGATAAAGGTCGGAAAACGTTGGATATTTAGACGAGAATGAATTGCTTCATAGCCTTCCAACCAGCTGTTATCGATCAGATCGCCGGTGAGAACCAAAGCGTCCGGCTCAACCGCATCGAGCCATTTTAGCGCGCTATCAAATCGGCTGAGGTTGCTATTATCCGGGCCTGCGTGAATATCTGAAATTTGAGCAATTATCATTTAAGTCTCCTGATATAGAAAACTAAAAAGCGACCGCATTCGACGGTCACCGGAACCCGGCGCTAAGCCACCGCGCTCCTGTCGCCGCGAGCCCACACGCGGGCGCGATATGACTATTGATTCGCGCACCATCTCCGTCAGCGCGCTCATAGCATGCAGGAACCCTCGCCCTTTCCGGTTTTGCTGCGGATTAATCCTATTTAATCCGTATGGCGAGAGGAAGCTTAAGGTCCTCCATAAAATATTCACATTTATGCTTTGAAATTAGCCTCCTGGATGTTGAGGAGTTTTTATGAAAAAAATTGTGCTTTTAGTTTTTGTGCTCTGCGGGGCGATGTCTCTTTCCGGATGTATTCTTCCGCCTGGGGGACCGGGTGGCGGACCTGGCGGCGGGCCGGGCGGCGGACACTTTCATGGGCCAGGCCTGCGTTGATACCTTAATCAATAAGTCATCGGTCAATCCACTGACCGGCAATTAATGAGGCGCGGTACAGATCGAGCAGCGGTCAAATCGGCTGCTATTAAACTCAATCGGTCGAAAGATTTTTGCAGAATTTTCGGCAAGATGAATTTCACGCAATAAGCCGGGCTCCACGCCCGGCTCTCTTTTGCCTGACCAAATCGCCTACTCACTCAGCCCGCGGTTTTTTAGCATCGGCTCAATCTTAGGATCGTGCCCGCGCCACTGGCGATAAAGTTCAGCTAAATCCGTACTGTTGCCGCGCGACAGAATCGCCTCGCGGAAGCGCTGACCGTTTTCACGGGTCAGGCCGCCCTGCTCAACAAACCACCGGTAGCCGTCGTCCGCCAGCATCTGCGTCCACAGATAGGCGTAATAGCCCGCGGCATAGCCGCCGCCGAAAATATGCGAAAAATAGCTGCTGCGATAGCGCGGCGGTACGGCGGCAAGATCGCACTTCTCCGCGCGCAGGGCCGCAGTTTCAAAGGCGTCCACGTCCTGCGGAAGCTCCGCCGACGACAGGCTATGCCAGTGCATATCCAGCATCGCCGCCGCCAGCAGCTCGCTCATGTCGTAGCCTTTATTAAACTTCGCTGCCCGGTACATGCTCTCGCGCAGCGCGTCGGGCATCGCCTCCCCGGTTTGATAATGACGCGCGTAGCGGGCAAACACCTGCGGCTCGCTGGCCCAGTGCTCAAAGATTTGCGACGGAAACTCGACAAAATCACGCGGGGTATTGGTTCCCGACAGGCTGGCATAGCGCTGGCTGGCGAACAGCCCGTGCAGCGCGTGGCCGAATTCGTGGAATAAGGTGATGGTTTCATCCCACGACAGCAGCGCGCTGCGGCCCGAGCCGGGCTTTTGATAGTTGCAGACGTTGTAGATAACCGGCTGCTGCCGCAGCTCCGTGGACTGCTCAACGAATACGTCCATCCACGCGCCGCCGCTTTTTGAATCTCGCGCGTAATAGTCGCCGTAAAATAACGCCATTCCGGCGCCGTTAGCGTCGAAAATTTCCCACACCCGCACGTCCGGATGATAGACAGGAATGTCGAAACGTTCGACGAAGCGCAGGCCAAACAGCTGCGATGCGGTCCAGAATACGCCGTCCAGCAGCACGCGATCGAGCGCAAAATAGGGTTTTAGCTGCGCCTCATCGATAGCGAACCTGGCGCGCCGCACCTGCTCCGCATAGTACGGCCAGTCCCAGGCGGCGGCGGTGAAATCCTCGCCTTCATCATCAATAACCTGCTGAATATCCGCCAGCTCCTGCTCCGCCCTTGCTCGTGCGGCCGGAGCAATTCGGCGCATAAACTCAAAGGCCTGGGCAGGCGTGCCCGCCATCTGATCGGCCATTGACCAGCTGGCGTAGTCAGCCGCCCCCAGCAGCTCCGCTTTCTGCGCCCGGATCGCCACCAGCTGCAGCAGCAGCTCGCGGGTATCGTTATCATCGCCCTTCTGATTACGCGTCCTGGCGGCGGGCCGGGCGGCGGACACTTTCATGGGCCAGGCC
>NZ_JAQGFU010000195.1:0-7799 GCF_030078455.1 Klebsiella sp. Ech2A
CATTCTGGCGGCGCTTGATAATCGGCAGCAGCAGGGTGGGCAGGGCGTGCAGCGGGGCGTCGCGGTGCATCGGCGAATGCATCCATAGCCAGACGCTGGCCCCCAGCACTTCGGCTTCGTTGTCCACGCCGCCGAAGATCAGCGGCGCCTTAATGTCGTATTGTCCAATGCGCATCACCAGCTCCAGTTCAGGTTGAAGCCAAGAGTGACGGCGCTGGTGTGGAACCCATCCGGCTTCGAGAATGGCGTTCCGGCGAACAGGTCATAGCCGGTGTTGAAGGTGCTGCCGCGCACGCCGATAACGCCGCCCGCGAGGTGTTGGCCGATGAGGTAATCAGAGCTGTAGCCGCCGACTTCCCCATAGTCCGCGCCGAGATAGAGCTCCTGATTCTCCAGCGGGGTGCGCCAGGCCAGATCGTTGCGGACGTACCAGCCGTGGCTGGCGCTGAGGGTGCGCTCGCCGTCGAATCCGCGCACCGTCCAGCGGTTGCCGATGGCGAACTGATCCTGCGGCGTCAGCGGGGTGTTGCCGATCTGGCGCAGATACTGCACGTTGTAGCGGAAATTCTGGCTCCCGAGGGTAAAGGGCAGGTCGAGCTGGGCGTTGAGCTGGGTGATTTTGCTCAGCGCGGTGGCATCGCCGACGTACTCTTCCGGCGCGGGCCGCGCGCCAAACCAGCGGGTGCCGCGCTGGTAGCTGGCGCCGAGGTCGAGGGTGGCCTGGCCGATATAGTGGCGGTGCTGGAGCCCCACGCGCCAGGCCGCCGTCTGACGACGCTGAACGCCCACTTCGGTATCGTCGATGTAGTTGCGGCTTTCGCGGGCCAGCACGTCGTAGGTGAAGGTCGTTTTCTGCGTCCCGCTGCGGTGCAGAACCCGGCTGAGCTGCACGTCGAGATTTTTACTTTTGCCGCTGTAGCGGTAGTCGCCGTTCAGCCCGGCGACAGTCTGGTGATAGTCGTAGTCGCTGCCGGTGATCCCCAGCATCCAGTAGCCGTAGGGCACGGAGTAGTGGGCGATGTAGTTGCGGCTGCTCTTGCCGCCGCTATCGTCGAGGTCGTGGCTGGCGGAGAGGTAGAGCAAATCGCTGAGCGAGAAGGGGTTATCCAGCGACAGCGTTACGCCGCCCTGATAGCGGCCGGTGGTTTCGGTGCCCGAGTCGTCCAGCGACAGCCCCAGGCGCCACATCTTCGCCTGCTTACGCGTAATAACGATATCGCTCTCGCCGGGATTGTCGCCGGGGACAATTTCCATGCTCGCCTCGACGGTGGGCAGGCGCTGGAGGTTTTCCAGCCCCTGTTCGATATCGCGCAGGTCGAGCAGATTGCCCTCATGGGCCGGAAAGGCGCTATACAGCCGGATGTAGTCGTCGCTCTGCTCCGTCAGCCGTACGTGACGTACGTAGCCCGGCACGATCGTCAGCTTCAGGGTGCCGCTTTTTAAATCCTGGGAGGGCGCCAGCACGCGGGTGGTGATCCAGCCGCCGTCGACCAGCCGGTTTTGCAGGGTGCTCATCAGCAGGTTAATCCCTTTCCCGCCGAGGCAGCGCCCCTGCGCCTGGTCGGCGATGCGCTGCAGCGGCAGCCAGCGGGGGAGCGCTTCCTGGCCGCTCAGCGCCACGCGCTGGATGGGAAAGCAGGGGTCTTCCGTCGGGAAGGGAATGTGGCCGAAGCCGGAGGAGGGCTCAGAAAGCCGCACGTCCGGGGTCGGCGGGGTCAGCTGCTGCTCCAGCGCCTTCTGACGCTGCTGCTGAATAATAAACTGATCGTCCGGGCCTGCGGCGCGGGCCGGTAGCAGAAAAAACAGGCCTATCGCTGAGGCGATCGCCCGGCAAAGAATGGCTTCGCGGTTCATTGGCATCCTTGCAATGTGAAAATGAACAAAATGTGAGTTTGTGTAAAATTGTTCAATTTTTGTCAAGGAAAGGGAACCAGGCATATTCCGAAAAAGAGCGCACCCCCTGCCGGGACGCAGGAGAGTGGAGGGTGGGAATCGGCATAAACCGCTGTGATTTCAGCAGGAAGCGAGTTCTATCCGGCTGCGGGCGTGGCGCAGCGTCCCGGCGAAAAGCGTTGAATAATATCTTCCAGGTTTTCGCGATTGACCGGGGGTGAGATCAGATAGCCCTGAAACCTGTCGATCCCCAGCGCCTTCAGCATATTCAGCTTTTCCAGGCTATCCACCCCCTCGGCAATACAGCGGCTGCCGGTCAGCTGGCAGTAGTAGATCAGGCTTTTTACCAGCGCCAGCGCGTGGGCGTCGTGTTGGAAATCATTCACGATGCTCATGTCGAGCTTGTACTCGCTAAAGCGCACCGCGCGGACCGGAAACATCACGCTGCTTTGTGAAAAGCAGTCGTCGAGCATAATACGAAAGCCCTGCTGCTGTAATTTCACGATATTGCTGCCGATCTTCCCCTGGCGGTTGAGATCGACGGTTTCGGCAAATTCCAGTACCAGCCTCTCCGCCCAGCGTGGTTCGAGCAGCTGCTGGCGGGCAGCCTCCATCATCCGCATGAGGTTGTCATGCCCGGCGATAAGCGGCGGAACGTTCACCGAGAAATAGTACTCCCCGCGATGCTGGTTGATGCCCTCAACGGCTTCCCGTAGCGCAAAGGCCGTGAGCAGCAGCCACGCATATTCCGCGCGCACCAGCGGCAGAAACTCCCCGGGCAGCAGCACGCTGCCGCTGCGCCGCCAGCGCGACAGCACCTCGATACCCTTGAGCATTAGCCGGCCATCGGTAATGGGCTGGAATACCGGAAATACCTGCCGACAGTGGATCGCGTGCACAAACTCGCGCTCAAACGCCGAAAGCGTGGCGAAAGCCTGCGCTTTGTGCCCTTTTGTCTGGCTTCCGGGGAAGCGGGTGGCCAGATGCGGATGATGTTCCACCATCTTTTTTAGTCCTGCCATTCTCTGGTTATAGAGGGTTTTATGACTCACGCCCCGCAGCTCGGCCTGGCGAGTGATGCTGTATCCGCGCAGCCAGTCCAGCGCGGCGTTGAATTCGGGTTTGCTCAGGCCCGTCGGGGGAATATCGCGCGCGGCCGCCTCCTGATATGCCAGCGTCTCCAGCGAAGGGTAGTCCGGCGCAGCCTGGCCCAGCAGCGAGGCCAGCTGCCGGCAGGGCAGGTCGGAGGCGACGGTTTTGACGCCAGCAAGGCGGCGGCGGTTGCCCACCAGATGCAGCAGCGTTTGCCACAGCCAGCCGGCGGGGCTGCGGCTGAGGATCAGCATCGGCAGCGCGCTGGCGCTGCGGTCGAGCAGCAGCGCCGCCTGTCGGAGGGTAAACAGCAGCCAGAAGGGGTCGTCGGGCAGAAACACCACGATCCGCCGGAAGGTCGCCGGGTCGGTCAGCGACGGCGCGTCATGGGCCTGAGGAGATAAAAAAGTCGGCCGCCGCCCGCCCGCGCCGATCAGCGAAGAGAGTCCCTCCGCCGCCATCGAACAGGGCGAGAGGATGCACTCCCCCGCCGGGGCGGGCGGCGGGACTGGCGCCCTACTGGTAGACAAACGTCACCCCAATAATTGACTGCACGTTACCGGCGGTGACCTGCCCGCTGGTGCGCGCATACTCTGCCGTCAGCCCAAGGCTCACCGGCGACGTGCCGACCGTACCCAGCGATACCGGGCTGTTGGCGGACACCGCCGTACCGCCGCGGGTCAGCTGGACGCCGATCCCCTGCGCCGGCGAGGCGGAGGCGGTATTGGTGAAAATGGCGTTGCCGGAGCCGGTGGTGTTGCCCGACAGGTAGTAGCCCAGCGTCTGGTTCTGCGCGCAGTGCACCGTCAGCGGAACCGCCATCGAACCGGGATAGTCCGGCAGCGTCACCGTCACGTCGCGGGCGGAGACGTCGCAGCCGCCGGTCGGCACCACCACGTCGTTATTGGCATAAATGTTCCACACGAACTGGTAGGAGTCGCCGTTGTAGTTGTTGGTCTGATGGAGGATCAGCACGGCGATCAGCGAGCCGGAGGTAATGGCGATCCCGCCGGCGGTGCTGACCGGCGTCAGGTAGAGCACGGTTGGCCACGGCTTATCGGTGGTCGAGTCGTAAATCACCCGCGAGGTTTCCGTGGTGGTCGGGAACGGGTAGGAGCTGCCGTTGTATTTTACCGTACCGGAGAAGCTCGACAGCACGCCGCCGTAGGCGGAACCGCGCTGGAGGGTCACGTAGTCGGTAATAGTTTGCGGGTAGTCGTTATGGCAGAAAATCTGCGTCGACAGATCGACCACCAGGTTTTGCCCGACGCTCACCGCAGGGGAGAGATTGACGTAGACGTTGGCGCTGCCGCCGCCGATAGGGATGGTTTGACCGGTGGCGGTTTTACAGGCGAAGGACCAGGCGTTAATCGACCAGCCCATCATTGCCAGCGCCGCCAGCAGGGTGACTATTTTTTTCATAAACGTACTCTCCTGATTCAGGCGTAGGTATAGGTGACGTTAATCACCGCCTGAATGGTTCCCTGGGTGGCGCCGCCGTTCACCGTCAGCGCTCTGACCTGCAGCGGGAAACGGGCGGACTGGGTGGCGTCATCGACCTGCACTGATTGAGTGGCGCCGTTGTTCAGCGTGGTGCCGCCGCTGTCCTGCAGCTCGAGCTGGATATTGCCGGCGGTGCCCTGGTTTTTGTAATAGCCGGTGCCGTCCGCGGTGCCGCTGAAGGTGGCGACCACCCGCGAGGTGCCAATCGGGCAGTTGCTTAAATCGAGCGCCACGCTGTGCCACGCCGAAGCGGCCCCCGCCGAGACCAGGCTGAAGGTGTAGAGATCGCCGAGTTCGACGGTGGCGTTGGTGGTCGACACCGTGCACGGTTTGGCCACCACCTTGCCGTTCACGGTGATGGTGACGTCGGCGGCCTGCAGCGAGGAGGCGGCCATGAGCAGCGCGCCGGCGACCAGCCATCGTGGGGGAGTCCATTTCATCTCAGCCTCCGGTTACTGAAATTCCAGCGTAAAGGTCGCTGTGGCGTTAACGTGCCCGGCGGTAACCGGGACCTGGGTCGCCATCAGGCGGGCGTAAAAGTTCAGGGTATTGGTCTGCCCCGGCGTCAGGGTGGTCCAGGCTATCGCCGGGGAGGCTGCGTTCAGCGGCAGCATCGCCTGCTGGGTATCGAGGATCTGCACCCCCATTCCCGCCGCGGCCGACGCGCCGCTGTCCAGCTTCAACAGGCTGGTGTTGTCGTTATCCGCCACCCCGGTGAAGCCCACCTTCACTGCGGTAACCGAACTGCCGCAGGGCGACAGGACGATGCGAAACGGCACCGCGGGCGTCGTTGCGCCGACGGCGTGAAACTGTTTGGCGGCGTTATCCAGCAGATCGACGGTAAAATCTTTTGATTCTCCCGCCACCGCGCAGGCGTTATCCCGCACGTAGCCGCTGATAGAGATAGTGCTGTCGGCGGCGAAGGCGTTGGCCACGGCTAGCGACAGCACGGCCATCAGCAAATAGAGCGATTTTGTCATCATCATCCTTTCCTTAGCGGCACACGGCGGAGAGCTGGCTCAGCGCCTGCTGCTGGCTCTCCGGCGGCAGGCGATACTCGGCCACGCAGCCGGCATCCGGCCCGTCTCCCCACTTCACCTGCACCAGGCCGGCCAGCGGCATCCCGCTGAGGTAGACCTGGCCGTTATCGGCGACAATGCTGCCGCTCTGATTACTCGCCGAGGTCACCATGGCGCCGAACGGCACCGGCTTGCCGTTGCGGGTGAGGGTCATCAGCAATTTCATCCCGACGTGGGCCTTGAAGTCGGCGCGGACGATCGCGCCATGGGTGGGCACCACGCTGACCACGGCGTCGTCAAGATCGACGTTGTCGGCGAGGGTGTTGGTATCCAGCGCCACCCGGTTCTCCCGGTACTCGGTGGCGTAAGGCAGCACCGCATAGCCGCGCCAGTCGGTGCGCACGCCGGTCTGATTCTCCACCTTCACCTTCTCCGCGCCGGGCGCTTTGATAAGCACCACCGTGTCGTTCAGCGGCTGGCTTAAGGTCACGCCGTTAGCGTGGGCCAGCACGCCGCCGCTGACGCCGTAGTAGAGCTGCTTAAAGCCGTCGCTGCGGCTGTAGCCGACGTTGGCGTTGCCGTAGCCGCCGCGGTAGTTCAGGGCGGTATAGCCCGTGCCGCCGCTGCTGCCGTTGCCGCCGCCGGCGTAGCCGGTCTGCACGCTGTAGCTCAGGTTGTTATCCTCCAGCAGGGTGCCGTAGAGCCCGGCGAGGTTGGTCATCCGGCCGTCGAGATCGTGCGACATGCTGTAGCTGGCGCTGGCGTGGCGCCACGCGGATTTGCTGTCCGAGCGCAGCCAGTGGCTGAACGGAATATTGACGTTGACCGCCAGCATCTGGTCGCGCCCCTGCTGCCAGGCGTTTTTGGTCAGGCTGTAGCTCAGCGTCCAGTTGATATCGTTCACCGCGGCGTTGAGCCCGGCCTGCAGCTGCTGGTCCGCCTTGCCGGTTGACCAGTAGGTCTGATGGCTGCCGCTCATATAGAGCGTGGCGGTGCGTCCCAGCTGCTGGGTGACGCTGGCCTGCACCCGGCCGCGCTTGCTGTAGGCGAGGTTGTAGTAGTCGGTGAATTTGGGCTTCACCTGGATAACGCCGTCCTGGGTCTCGACGTCGTAGCCGCTCATCCGGCTATAGGTGGTATCGGCAAAGCTGTAGTAGCCCCGCGTGGAGTAGCGGTAGCCCACCAGCTGAATATTGGTGCCGATTTCGTTAAGCGATTTGTTATAGAGAAAACGCAGCGACTGCCCCTGATGGTTGCTGTCGTCCGGCAGGGTGGCGTTTGCCTGGGTCACGTCCAGCGATACGGCGCCGAACTCGCCCATGTTTTTGCCGACGCCGAGGTTAAAGGCGCGGTAGCGGTCGGCCAGCTGGGAGCCGCCGTACAGCGTCCAGCCCGCCGGCAGGCCGTGAAGCAGCGTTCCCTGGAAGAATTTTGGCTTCTCCTGCTGGTCGTTGCCGCTGCGGTATTCTCCCGCCGTCAGGGCGAAGCGCGAATGGCCCTCGCGCTGCAGCACCGGCACCGTTGACCACGGCACGGTGAAGACCTGGCGGGTGCCGTCGGTCTCTTTGATGGTGACCTGCAGATCGCCGCCGTTGCCTGCGGCATAGAGATCGTTGATGGTGAAGGGGCCGGGCGGCACCGTGCTTTGATAGATCTCGTAGCCGTTTTGCCTGATCGACACCTGCGCCGTTCCCCGGGCAATCCCGTGAATGACCGGGGCGAAGCCTTTCTGGCTGTCCGGCAGCATATTGTCGTCAGAGGCCAGCTGGGCGCCGCGGAAGTTGATGCCGTCGAACACGTCGCCGTTGGTGTAGCTGTCGCCGAGCGTCAGGCGCGAGCGCAGGGGGACAATATCCCGCTCCAGCCAGCTGTTGACGTGCTGCCACTTATTCTCGTTGCTCGATGAACCGCCGCCGCTGCTGTAGCTCCAGGTGGTGTTATCGCGCAGGCGCCAGGCGCCGAGGTTGAGGCCGCTTTGCAGATTAAGGTAGGCATAGTTGCTGCTGCCGCCAATATCGTTGTGCACGTTGTTGCCGGTGAAGTTGTAGTTCAGCAGCCCGGCGTTTATTCCGTCATCCCAGAGCTCGGGGGGAATATAGCCGCGCGCGCGGTTGCCCATAAAGGCCTGGGGAACGGTCAGGTACAGGCGCTGCTGGCCGACGTCGAAGCGGCTGGTGGACTCTTTGATCAGGGCGGCGAGCGGGACGCAGGCGTCGGCGTCCAGCGCCTCCATTCCCGCCACGGCGGGCGTGTTGACGCCCATGCTCGCCAGCTGGCCGCGGGTCAGGCAGG
>NZ_JAQGFU010000196.1:0-7615 GCF_030078455.1 Klebsiella sp. Ech2A
CGTTAGGCTCCACGATTTCGGCGGCCGCGTGTCGCAGCTTATCGGCCCCGGCGGGCGCGATCTGAGCGAAAAAATCGGCGGCCTGATGATGCTGGACGCCATCGGGATGCTGGAAGACGATCCGCAGACCGAGATCGTCGTCCTGATCTCAAAACCCCCGGCTCCGGCGGTGGCGCGCAGGGTCATTGAACGCGCCCGCGCCTGCCGCAAGCCGGTGGTGGCCTGCTTCCTCGGCCGCGCCGAAGCGCCTGCGGATGAGAGCGGCCTGCAGTTTGCCCGCGGCACCTACGAAGCGGCGCTGAAAGCGGTGGCGCTCTGCGGCATTACGCCCGCAGACGACGATCGCCAGGTGGCGGATCGGGCGCTGATTGCCGACGTTCGCGCGCGCCTGACCCCGCAGCAGAAGTATATTCGCGGCCTGTTCTGCGGCGGCACCCTGTGCGATGAAGCGATGTTTGCGCTGCTGGAACAAGAGGCCGAGGTCTACAGCAATATCCAGCCCGACCCGGCGCTGCGCCTGACGGACATCAACCGCAGCGTCGGGCATACCTTCCTCGACTTCGGCGATGACGACTTCACCAACGGCAGGCCGCACCCGATGATCGACCCGACCAGCCGCATCCAGCGGCTATTGCAGGAGGCCCGCGATCCGCAGGTCGCTGCTATCGTTATGGATTTCGTGCTGGGCTTCGGCTCCCATGAGGATCCCGCCGGCGCGATGCTGGAGGCGATTAAGCAGGCGCAGGCCATTGCCGCCGCCGACGGACGCCCGCTGGCGATCCTCGGCTACGTGCTCGGCACCGACCTCGACGCCCCGTCACTGGAACAACAGCGCCGCACGCTTAGCGATGCCGGCGTCATTCTGGCCAGCAGCAGCAGCCATACCGGCCTGCTGGCGCGCGAGTTTATCTGCAAAGGAGAAAAAGCCTGATGAGCCAGCCACTATTCAACCAGCCGCTGAACGTGATTAACGTTGGGATCGCCCTGTTCAGCGAGGATCTGAAAAAGCAGCACGTCGCCGTTACCCAGCTCGACTGGACGCCGCCGGGTCAGGGCAATATGCAGGTCGTGCAGGCGCTGGACGCCATCGCCGACTCCGCGCTGGCCGACAAAATCGCCGCCGCCAACCGGCAGGCGCTGGAGCGCATTATTCAGTCGCACCCGGTGCTGACCGGCTTCGATCAGGCCATTAACGTGGTTCCCGGCATGACCGCCAAAACCATCCTCCACGCCGGGCCGCCGGTCCAGTGGCAGCAGATGTGCGGCGCGATGAAGGGCGCGGTGACCGGGGCGCTGGTGTTCGAAGGCCTGGCGCAGGATCTGGATGAGGCCGCAGAGCTGGCGGCCTCCGGGGAGATCATCTTCTCACCGTGCCACGAGCACGACTGCGTCGGCTCAATGGCGGGGGTCACCTCGGCCTCAATGTTCATGCATATTGTCGAGAATAAAACCTACGGCAACGTCGCGTTTACCAACATGAGCGAGCAGATGGCGAAGATCCTGCGCATGGGGGCCAACGACCAGAGCGTGATCGATCGCCTTAACTGGATGCGCGACGTGCAGGGGCCGATGCTGCGGGAGGCGATGAAGATCGTCGGCGAAATCGACCTGCGCCTGATGCTGGCCCAGGCCCTGCATATGGGCGACGAGTGCCACAACCGCAACAATGCGGGCACCACCCTGCTGATCCAGGCGCTGACGCCGGGCATTATCCAGGCCGGCTACTCCGTTGAGCAGCAGCGCGAAGTCTTCGAGTTTGTCGCCAGCAGCGACTACTTCTCCGGCCCGACGTGGATGGCGATGTGTAAAGCGGCGATGGATGCGGCCCACGGCATTGAGTACAGCACCGTGGTTACCACCATGGCGCGCAACGGCGTCGAGTTCGGCCTGCGGGTCAGCGGCCTGCCGGGAGAGTGGTTTACCGGCCCGGCCCAGCAGGTTATCGGCCCGATGTTTGCCGGCTATAAACCGGAAGACTCCGGGCTGGATATCGGCGATAGCGCGATTACCGAAACCTACGGCATCGGCGGCTTTGCGATGGCGACGGCGCCGGCTATCGTCGCGCTGGTAGGCGGCACGGTTGAGGAGGCGATCGACTTTTCGCGGCAGATGCGTGAAATCACCCTCGGCGAAAACCCCAACGTCACCATTCCGCTGCTCGGCTTTATGGGCGTTCCGACCGCCATAGATATTACCCGCGTCGGCAGCAGCGGCATTCTGCCGGTGATCAATACCGCCATCGCCCATAAGGATGCCGGGATCGGCATGATCGGCGCCGGCATTGTCCACCCGCCGTTCGCCTGCTTTGAAAAGGCCATTTTGCGCTGGAGCGAGCGTTACCTCGCCTAGCCAGGGGTTCCCCGGGGGCGGCGCTCCCGGGCAACGGCGAACAACCATAACTCTCTTACCCTCTGTAGCGGAACCCGGACAATGAAAGAACTCGTGGTCGTTGCCATTGGCGGCAACAGCATCATCAAAGATAACGCCAGCCAGTCGATTGAGCATCAGGCCGAAGCCGTGAAAGCCGTGGCGGATACGGTACTGGAGATGCTGGCATCGGACTATAACATCGTGCTCACCCACGGCAACGGGCCGCAGGTTGGGCTGGATCTCCGTCGTGCCGAAATCGCCCACGAGCGCGAAGGCCTGCCGCTCACTCCGCTGGCCAACTGCGTCGCCGATACCCAGGGCGGCATCGGCTATCTGATCCAGCAGGCGCTCAATAATCGCCTGGCCCATCGCGGCGAGCAGAAGGCAGTTACCGTCGTCACCCAGGTTGAGGTGGACAAAAACGATCCCGGTTTTGCCCATCCCACCAAGCCGATTGGCGCATTTTTTAGCGCCGCCCAGCGCGACGAACTGCAGCTGGCGCATCCCGACTGGCGCTTCGTCGAAGATGCCGGTCGCGGCTATCGCCGGGTGGTGGCCTCGCCGGAGCCAAAGCGCATCGTTGAGGCCGAGGCGATAAAAACCCTCACCCGCCAGGGCTTCCTGGTAATCGGCGCCGGCGGCGGCGGTATTCCGGTCGTGCGCGGCGAAGGCGGCGATTATCAGAGCGTGGATGCGGTCATCGATAAAGACCTCTCCACCGCGCTGCTGGCGCGGGAAATTCACGCCGACGTGCTGGTTATTACCACCGGCGTTGAGAAGGTGTGCATTCATTTTGGCAAAGCCAACCAGCAGGCGCTGGGAACGGTAACCGTCGGCGAGATGACCCACTATATGCAGGAGGGCCACTTTCCGGCGGGCAGCATGCTGCCGAAAATCGTCGCCAGCCTGGCATTCTTAGCCCACGGCGGCAGCCGGGTCATTATTACCACCCCCGAACGCCTGCCCGCCGCGCTGCGCGGGGAAACGGGCACCCACATTGTGCATGACTAACGGCGCATAGCTAACGATGCATAAATAAAGGAAGAAAGATGAATAACGACAATAGCCGCCGGGAGTTTCTCACCCGCAGCGGGAAAATAGCCGCCGCCGCGGCCCTGCTCGGCGCAGCGGCCCCCTCCTCCTACGCGGACGGCAGCAGCCCGGCCGCCTGCAGCGATCCCCAGGGGACCACGAGCCTCGGCGACAGGCACTACTACCTCGACAACGTGCTGCTGGAGAGCGGCTTCGAGTATGAAAACGGGGCGGTGGTCCATACCCGCACCGAGCTGCAGACCCTGGAGATTCGCGACGGGAAGATAGCGGCCCTGCGGAGCAATAAAAGCCATCCCGATGCCGCCCTCCCCCGCTACGACGCGGCGGGCATGCTGATGCTCCCGGCGATGCGCGACATGCATATTCACCTCGATAAAACCTTTTACGGCGGCCCGTGGCGCTCCCTGAACCGCCCGGCGGGCACCACGATTCAGGATATGATTAAGCTTGAGCAGAAGCTGCTGCCTGAGCTGCAGCCCTATACCCAGCAGCACGCAGAGAAGCTTATCGATCTTATCCAGTCCAAAGGCTCCACCGTGGCCCGCAGCCACTGCAATATCGAACCGACCTCGGGACTAAAAAACCTCGAAAACCTGCAGGCGGTGCTGGCGCGGCGCAGTCCGGGATTCGAATGTGAAATCGTCGCCTTCCCGCAGCACGGCCTGCTGCTGTCGCACTCCGAGTCGCTGGTACGCGAAGCGATGCAGGCCGGGGCGCACTATGTCGGTGGCCTGGATCCGACCAACGTCGACGGCGCAATGGAGAAATCGCTCGATACCATGTTCCAGATAGCGCTGGACTATGACAAAGGGGTGGATATTCATCTGCACGAAACCAGCCCGGCGGGCGTGGCGGCGATAAACTACATGGTAGAAACCGTGGAGAAAACCCCGCAGCTGAAGGGCAAGCTGACCATCAGCCACGCCTTTGCCCTGGCGACCCTCAACGAACGGCAGGTCGCGGCGATTGCCGAGCGCATGGCGGCCGCGCGGATAACCATCGCCTCAACCGTGCCGATCGGTACCCTGCATATGCCGCTGAGCCAGCTGCGTGAGAAAGGCGTGTTTGTGATGACCGGTACCGACAGCGTTATCGATCACTGGTCGCCGTACGGCCTCGGCGACATGCTGGAGAAGGCCAACCTCTACGCCCAGCTCTACATTCGCCCGAATGAGCAGACCCTCTCCCGCTCGCTGGCGATTGCCACCGGCGACGTGCTGCCGCTGAACGACAGGGGCGAGCGCGTGTGGCCCAAGGTCCAGGACGACGCCAGCTTCGTGCTGGTTGACGCCTCCTGCTCCGCCGAAGCGGTGGCGCGCATTTCGCCGCGCGCCGCAACCTTCCACCGGGGCCGGATGGTCTGGGGCCGCGTGGGCCGCGCCTGACGGCAGGCGGACATAAAAAAGCCCCGGGACGCAGACGCGCCTCGGGGCTTTGCTTTTTACGCTGGCTTATTTCTGCGGACGCATCGCCGGGAACAGGATTACGTCGCGGATGGTATGGCTGTTGGTAAACAGCATCACCATCCGGTCGATACCAATGCCCAGACCGGCGGTCGGCGGCAGGCCATACTCCAGCGCGGTCACGTAGTCTTCGTCGTAGAACATCGCTTCGTCGTCGCCGGCGGCCTTGGCGTTCACCTGGTCGAGGAAGCGCTGCGCCTGGTCTTCGGCGTCGTTGAGCTCGCTGAAGCCGTTACCGATTTCACGTCCGCCGATAAAGAACTCAAAGCGGTCGGTGATCTCCGGATTGGCGTCGTTACGCCGCGCCAGAGGCGACACTTCTGCCGGATACTCGGTGATGAAGGTCGGCTGAATTAGGTGCGCTTCCGCCACTTCGTCAAAGATTTCGGTGACGATGCGGCCCAGGCCCCAGCTCTTCTCAACGTTGATGCCGATAGATTCGGCAATCGCTTTCGCCGCGTCGAAGCTATCGAGATCCGCCATCTCGGTTTGCGGACGATATTTCTTGATAGCCTCGCGCATGGTCAGCTTTTCAAACGGCTTGCCGAAGTCGAAAACCTGGTCGCCGTAAGGCACCTCGGTTTTACCCAGCACGGTCTGCGCCAGGGTGCGGAACAGCGACTCGGTGAGTTCGATCAGATCTTTGTAATCCGCGTACGCCATATAGAGTTCCATCATGGTGAACTCGGGGTTATGGCGCACGGAGATGCCTTCGTTACGGAAGTTACGGTTGATCTCAAAGACGCGCTCGAAGCCGCCAACGACCAGGCGTTTAAGGTACAGTTCCGGCGCAATGCGCAGGTACATGTCCATGTCCAGCGCGTTGTGGTGGGTGATAAACGGACGGGCTGACGCGCCGCCGGGGATCACCTGCATCATCGGGGTTTCGACTTCCATAAAGCCGCGAGCCACCATGAACTGACGCATCGTCGCGAGGATCTGCGAGCGCACTTTAAAGGTGTGGCGCGAGGCGTCGTTGGCGATCAGATCCAGATAGCGCTGGCGATAGCGCACCTCCTGATCCTGCAGGCCGTGGAACTTATCCGGCAGCGGGCGCAGGGCTTTGGTCAGCAGACGCAGCTCGCTGCAGTGGATAGAGAGCTCGCCGGTTTGGGTTTTGAACAGCTTACCGCGGGCGGCGATGATGTCGCCGAGGTCCCACTTTTTAAACTGCTCGTTGTAGACGCCTTCCGGCAGATCGTCACGCGCCACGTACAGCTGGATGCGGCCGCCAACGTCCTGCAAGGTCACGAAGGAGGCTTTACCCATGATACGACGGGTCATCATGCGGCCAGCCACGGAGACTTCAACGTTCAAGGAGACGAGCGCTTCGTTGTCCTTGTCGTCAAATTCAGCGTGCAGCTGGTCAGAGGTATGGTCACGGCGAAAATCGTTCGGGAACGGGATACCCTGCTCGCGCAGCGCGGCCAGCTTTTCACGACGGCTTTTCAGTTCATTATTAAGGTCAATTGCCTCATCGGCACTTTGTGCTTGTTGTTCAGACATGTTGGTTCCTCATAACCCTGCTTTCAAACTTGCTTCGATAATTGAACCAGGTCACCCTCCGGCGCGGCCCGTCTCGGGCGCCATCGATGGAGAACAATCGTAACGAACCTGGCTTCACTTCCGGCCGATCTCACTCAGCCATCGCTTCACTAACGATTTTTTATCTTAGGCTTCCGCCCCAGCCAGAATATCCTCCTCCTGATTGTTGAACGGTGCAAGGAGCGCATGCCGCTCCCGCACCTGAGATAGCCTCACGGCTTACGCGCCTCCGCCGGGAATTTCGCCGGCGGCGCGACGTTTGCCGAGGCTGCATGTTGCGGCAAACGCCAGCAGCACGATCGCCGCCACGCAGCCGAGCGTCCATGCGCCCATCTGGGAGAAAAAGTGCTGATAAGCGGCAATGGCCGTTTCGCTGATTTGCGATTCGGTGGTCTGCTGCGCCACCATCCCCGCCAGCCAGTTGGCGACCGCGCCGGTGGCGAGCATGTAAATACCGGTCAGCACCCCGGTCACGCCGGGCATGTTGAGGCGGGTAATCTGCGCCATCGCCACCGGGTCGATAAACAGCTCGGCAAACCCCATCAGCGCCAGCCCGCCGACCATCAGCCCCATTGAGGCCTGGCCGTCGACGGCTGCGTGACGGGCGTTAAGCGCCAGCAGCATAAATCCGCAGCCCATCAGCACCAGGCCAAAGGCGAATTTCAGCCATACCCGCAGCGCGGAGCGGGTGGCGCCTTCCGGGCGCATCAGCCACGCCAGCGCTACCCCCGCCGCCATCACCGCCACCGCGTTGACCGACTGGAACAGCGCCGTCGGCACTTCAATATTCAGCAGGCGGCGGTTAACAAAGTGGTCGATAAACAGGCTAATCGAGCTGCCGCCCTGCTGCGCCAGAACCCAGAACAGCGTCCCGGTCAGCATCAGCAGAACGATTTGCCACAGCGCCCGGCGGTGCTGCGGGGAGGCGATCATGATCCGCGCGACCATCTGGGCGGCAAACACGCAGACGATCGCCAGCAGATAGCCGGACCAGTTATTTTGCAGCAGCAGCGTAAAGAACACCGGCGCCACGCACAGCATCACCACCAGCCAGCCCCAGGTGGGCAGCACAAACTTCACCGCCCGCAGCGCCTGCCTGTCGACGCCGCGGGTGTGGCGGAAGTAGCGGCTGCCGCTTTAGAAAATCAGCAGACCGTTAAACATGCCGGTCCCCGCCAGCCCAA
>NZ_JAQGFU010000197.1:0-7564 GCF_030078455.1 Klebsiella sp. Ech2A
CTATTACCCCGGTGGTCCAGGCGATGGAAACGTCTCTGACCGCTAATCATCCGCAGCGGCTTGACGTGAACGCCACCCTGAAAGACGCGCTGGCGCTGATGCTTTCCCGGCACGCCGACAGCATCACCATCACCGAATACGGCTCACCCGTCGGCGTATTAACCCGCCAGCGGCTTTTCGACCACGTGCGGTCCAATGCGGACCATACGACCTATGAGAGAAATTTATGACTCAAAGCATCCATTTAACCTGGCTAAACGGCCCTGACGTTGACCAACTGCAGCTCACGGACGCGGAAATCCTCGCGGCGGTGGAGGACGGGCTGCGGGCCCAGGGGCAGAAAAAAACCGTCATTGAACCGCGCGTGCATTTAATTCCCGATAAAGCGTTTAACGGCCACTTTAACGTGCTGCGCGGTTATATCGAGCCGCTGGGGCTAGCGGGGGTAAAAATCGTCGGCGATTATGTCAATAACTATACGCTGGGGCTGCCCTCGGAAATGGCTCTGCTGAACCTTTTCGATCCGCGCACCGGCATGCCGGTTGCCATTCTGGATGCGTCGGCGATTACCGATATGCGCACCGGCGCGCTTACCGCGCTGGGTGCGCGCCACCTCGCCCGCCGCGACAGTAAGGTGCTGGGGCATATCGGCGCACGGGGCACCGCTTACTGGAACGTTCGTCTGCTCAACAGCATTTATGATTTTGATGAAATCCGCATTCATTCCCGTCGCCCGGAAAGCCGTGACGCTTTTGCACGCCGTCTGGAGCAGGATCTCGGCAAAAAAGTCATCGTCACGGACGACTGGGAAAGCTGCGTGCGCGACGCGGATATTGTGGTCGAAGCCTCGCGTCTTGATGCACCGACGCCGCTGTTAAAAACAGAGTGGATAAAACCCGGCGCCTTTGTCGTGCCCTACGGCACCATGAGCGCCGTGGAGCTGTCGCTTACCGACATTATGGATAAGCTGGTGGTGGACGATTGGGGACAGTGCAAAGGAGGCATGTTTGGATCGCTACGGGCCCACGTAGAGGTCGGAAAATTAAGCGAGCATACCCTGCATGCCGAGCTGGGCGAAATTGTCGCCGGGGCGAAACCCGGTCGTGAAAACGATGGCGAAACTATCCTCTTCTGGCATCGCGGGCTGTCGCTAAGCGATATTGCACTGGGGCATGCGATGCTGGAAAAAGCTCGCGCGCTGGGTATTGGTCAGGAACTACGCTACCGGTGATCGTTAACGCGCGAATGTACTCGGTCACCCCGGCGGCCGAAGAGGGGTGGAAAAGGCTCCTGCTCGAAGCAGTACGCCGCGCCGGGCTGAAGGCAGAGATTTTTGACTACCCTGCCCCGGCCAGGCTGGAAGGGCTGTGGGCTCGTTCCGATCTGCTGGCGGTATTCATGTGTGGCTGGCCCTTCGCGCAGCGGCGCTTTCCGGTACGCCCCGTGGCCGTGCCGGTTACGGAAGACGCCGCCGGAGAAGGAATACCAGGGCACTACCGTACCCTGTTTATGGTGCCGAAGTCGTCTACCGCCGAAAGGCTGGAAGAGACCTTCGGCGGGCGGCTGGCGTATACCAACCCTGAGTCGCACTCCGGCTATAACGCGGTGCGCTATCATCTGTCGGCGTACCGTAGCGAGTCGCGAAAAACGCTTTATCGCACGCTTGTCGGGCCGCTGGTGACCCCACGACGCGTGCTGGAAACGCTGGCGGCGGGCGAAGCGGATGTCGGCCCGCTGGATAGCTATGCCTGGTCGCTGCTGTACCGGTATGAACCGGAATTAACGCGCCATGTGCGTATCCTGGCGCGCAGCGCGCCCGCACCGATGCCTTTACTGGTGGCAAGCGACAGGGTTGACCCGCAGACCATTATGGCGCTGCTGGCGCTGAATACAGAACAAGATGCCACGCTATTGCGGCCTCTGGGGCTTCGGGGGTTTATCGCCCCCTCCGCCGACGCCTGGCAAGTGCTCTGCGACCGGGAAGAAATTGCGTTCTCCAGGAGCTATGACATGCTGCGCTGAAAACGGCGTGTCATTCTGTCGCCCCATTATTCGCGCCGTATGCTATTACATCGTTATATGGTAGCCGCTTCTTGAACCGCTCGGTAATAGTTTGCCTGCCTGCATCGTTTCACTATCCTGGCGGACACACATATAATAAACGCGACCACCATCTATTGGCAGTTCGAAAATATTCACCAGCTCGCCCGTATCAAGAGATGGCCTGGTGAATAGGTACCCACAGAAGCACAATCAGTGATAGTCCGTTGTATCACGGGGTACTACAGCGTGCTTCGGTCCTACGGGTATAATAACGGCGGTTTAACGCCAAATAAATCAGAACGGCCGCTCCATGAACAGTCAGGTCGTGTGGCCAAAATTAGTTGACGGCTACAATGATTTAGAGATTCTTTGACGGAATAGAACCAAAGGTACGAACCGGACATTTTTTATCGCGCGTGTTAAATCTTTTTGATCTACAGATGAAAATACGGGTCAAGCCAAGGGTCCTGACAACAGGCAGGCATGAAATTTATGCTAATTTTCAACTTAATAGATAACTGAATGATCCCGAGTCCGGGCACCACTATTCAGAAAACCCAGCCTATGGCTGGGTTTTTGCTTTTCTGCGGCCGGACTCTCCATCGAACTGCGTTCGATTATGTTTAAGTCATCACATAACAATAAAAATGCCAATACTGCTCTTTCTTGCCGGCAAGAGGTGAAATAAACAATGGCGGACACTGGCGTTATTTAGCAGGATCATTGCGCAAATTGTCATCGCCAAGGCCGCCAATAAACGGCAGACGTATACGTAACGGCGTGAAATCCAGCCCCACGTTCAGCCCCAGCAGGTTGAGTTCAAATCCCTCTTCAGCTCCCAGCGTAACGCCGGCAATCCCCAGCACCGACACCTGAACCCCGCGTCCGGATGGCGGCAGGCCGATGGGATCCAGCAGCGAGCGAAAATCTTTCCCCACCGCGTTGGCGGGCATATCCAGCTTGAGTGCAGGCACCTCGCGCCCAATATGGGCAATAAAGGTGTTACTGTTGGGCCCCGGCCAGGCGTGGTAGGTATCCGGCCAGGGATAAGAGGCAATGGCCGCGACAATCTGCGGAATCATGGCTTCGGCCTCTTGCCCCCGATGTTCCACCAGCAAACGGGGCTTCGCGCCGAACCAGTAGCCATCCGGTGGGTTGCGATTGCGACGCACCTTTTCCCCTTCTCCCCAGCTAATCACTTCGTAACGGTTATATTCCGTCTCCCCGGCGCGTTTATAGATGATCCATGGATGTACCGCCACCACGCCTCTCCATCCCCAGGTCGGCGCAGCGTAGACCTGCACAATGGCCAGCCTGGCGTTTTGCTGAGGATCGGGCGCCAGCCCCGCTGAGTCACGACGGGCGGACCACCAGCCTTCCTGTGGTCGCTGCTCCCGCTGATGCATCGCCTGGGCCAGGCTGGCGCCAAGGGAGAGCAGGATGATGCAAAGAAGACTCAGACAAACGATTTTTACGATCATGGCAGCCTGTATTCGGGGAAGAAACATCCATATGCGCGATTATTGTACTGATTGCGCTGCGCATCAAGGCAATTGGGCTGCGCTGAAGAGCGACCTTTCCGCAAAAAACGCTGCCGGGGTGTTTTTCACCGAAAAACCGCCCCAGAGCTGCCGGCTACATGGATTTTTTTACTTCATCCTTTTTTTTCATTGCCATCGCATCTCCGTGCTTTTTCTCCTTCTTCATCATGGTGCCTGGATGTTTATCCTCCTTCACCATCATGGTTGCGGAATGATTATCGGCCTTCATCATCGAGCCGGGATGAGGGTCGGCTTTCATCATGGTGGTCGATGACGTTTCGCTCGTCGAATCTGCCGCATAGCTCACCGCCGCGAAGCCCATAGCACAGACGGCTGACAGTGCGAGAATAGATAATTTTTTCATCCTGTTTTCCTCAGTGATTGTCGATATACCCGCGATACCGTCACCGACTATGCGCCACACCAGTTCCCCAAAGCCTCACGTAAATTTAAATAAAATGTGATATTTCGATCGCCACAGAGGGAGTTGTGTAAGCTGAAGGAGTAGACGGCAAAACGGGGGATTTAATATGACAGGCGTAACCGCAAAAAAAATCCTGGTCGTCGAAGATGACGCCGATATTGCCGGCCTTCTCGCCCTTCATCTACGCGATGAGGGCTATGACATTACCCACGCCGGTGACGGTAATAAGGGCGTCGCTCTGCTGGAAAACGGCGGCTGGGATGCGCTGATCCTCGACCTGATGCTCCCCGGCATCGATGGGCTGGAGATCTGCCGTCGGGCGCGTAATATGGCCCGCTATACGCCAATCATTATTATCAGCGCCCGCTCCAGCGAAATACACCGCGTGCTTGGCCTCGAACTGGGGGCCGATGACTATCTGGCAAAACCCTTTTCGATGCTGGAGCTGGTCGCCCGCATTAAGGCCCTGTTTCGCCGTCAGGAAGCAATGATCTCCGCCATGAGAATGGATGCCGGGGTGCTGCGCTTTGCCGGCCTGGTCATCGATCCGATCGCGCGTGAAGTGCATCTGGACCGCAAACCGGTGGAACTTACGCCGCGCGAATTCGATCTGCTCTATTTTTTCGCTAAAAACCCCGGCAAAGTCTTCTCGCGCATGAGCCTGCTCAACCAGGTCTGGGGCTATCAGCATGAAGGCTACGAGCATACGGTCAATACGCACATTAACCGCCTGCGGATCAAGATTGAACGTAACCCGGCGGAGCCGGAGCGCCTGCTAACCGTATGGGGAAAGGGGTATAAATTTTCCCCCGCGGTCGAAAGCGCCACATAAGCAGCCGGTCGTAAAATATCTCTTCTCCCGATGCCGGCCGGCTGCTGGCCGGAAAAAATGCCGCCCCGAAGGGCAAACCGCGCCCCCTGACGGCGAGTCATTAACCCTTCACCAGCACCGGTTCGCTATTCCACAGCGCCGGGAAGTTTTTTTTCAGCTGCTCAACTTTGGGCTTGTCGTTGATAACAATGTACGGATAGTCCGGATTGTCGTTGAGGAAGTTCTGATGATATTTCTCCGCCGGATAGAAGCTGGCGCGCTCCTCAACCTTAGTCACCAGCGGCGCGTTGAAACGATGGCTGCCGTTAAGCTGGGCAATATAGGCCTTCGCCACCCTCTCCTGCGAATCGCTCATCGGGAATATCGCGGAACGATATTGCGTACCGTAGTCCGGCCCCTGGCGGTTCAGCTCCGTCGGGTTATGCGCGACCGAGAAGAAAACCTGCAGTAGCTGGCCGTAGGTCACCTGCTGCGGCTCAAACGTAATCTGCACCGATTCGGCATGGCCGGTCATCCCGGTGCTCACGCTGTCGTAATAGGCGGTGCGGGCTTTGCCGCCGGCATAACCGGAAGTGACGTTAGTGACGCCCTTAACGTGCTGAAAAACGCCCTGCACGCCCCAGAAACAGCCGCCGGCAAGGACGGCGGTTTCCAGGCGCGTCGACGCAGGCGCCTCATCCTGCAGCGGCGCTGGAATAACTACCGCGGATTCAGCTTCGGACCAGGCGACGTTCTGGAATGCCAGCGCGCCAACCACCAGAGCCGAAGCGCCTAAGGCACGGATACAACGGGTCATTTTTTTCATCTTCATAGCCACCTGTATTAACCAAATGTGAAAGCGTAGGCGTTGACGTCAGGATCGTTAAACTCAATGCTGAAGGTGTGTTCACCCACCCCATCGGACCCACGAACTAGCTGATACAAACGCTGCTCCGTCACCGTACCGCTACCGTCGGCGGCCACGTCGACACCGTGCATTTTTCCGGGAGCCTGACCGTCAACCAACACCTTAAAGCGAACGGGTTTGCCGTCTTTGCCCGGTCCCAGAACCAGATGCAGGTCGCGAGCGTGGAACTGATAGGCAATCCTGCCGGTGCCGCCGTTCAGCGTGATGTGCTCGTCGCCAATCGTCCAGCGCCCCTCCAGCCCCCATGAATCCAGGGGCAGAGCCGCAATATGGTAATCAGCAGGCCGATCTTCGCTGACCTTATCGGAGGCAAAGTTTGCTCCGCGCGAATAGCCAAGGTAGGTTTCCGGAGAAATATTGCTCTGACCGCTGGCGGCCTGTTCGATGCCCGTCGCTGAAACCGTACTGACGCTGGTATCGACATTTTTCGCCCCCGCCTGACGCAGCAGCTCCTGAATCACGCGTTCGGAGCGGTCATAATCGCCTTCGCCGAAGTGTTCATAGCGGATATGCCCGCTGGCATCGATAAAGTAGTGCGCTGGCCAGTACTGGTTATTAAAGGCGCGCCAGATGCGGTAGTCGTTATCGATCGCAATCGGATACGTGACGCCCAGCTTTTTCGCTTCTTTCGCGACGTTGCTGGTATCTCTTTCAAAGGCGAACTCCGGCGCGTGGACGCCAATCACCACCAGCCCCCGATCGCGATACTTCTCCGCCCAGGCTTTAACGTAGGGCAGCGAACGCAGGCAGTTGATGCAAGAGTAGGTCCAGAAGTCCACCAGCACGACCTTGCCGCGCAGCGCTTCCGGGGTCAGCGGCGGTGAGTTCAGCCACTGCACGGCGCCGGTCAGCGGCGGCGCCAGCCCATAATCGCTCAACAAAGACGCAATACCGTTATCAGCAGCATTGACCACAGTGCTGGCGGGGGTCGCCGCAGGCGCCGCGGCGTTTTTGCCGCTGCCCGGAGAGAGTTTTTGTATCAATGCCCGCTCAATACCGCCGGTTGATGCCGTCGAAATCCGCGCCAGCACGCCGGTATCCAGCCCGAAGCCAATCGCCACTACGCCCATCAGCATCCCGACGCCGAGCGCGCGGCGGATCCACTCCCCAACCCCCAGCGAGCGCTTCATGGTGGCAAAGACTTTACCGCCAATCAGCAGCGCCAGCGCCAGCGAAGTCGCCGCGCCGGCGGCATAAGCCAGCAGCAGAAGGGTGGAGTTGATGTTCGCCCCCTGCAGCGCTGCGCCGGTCAGCACCAGACCGAGGATCGGCCCGGCGCACGGCGCCCACAGCAGACCTGTGGCAATACCCAGCAAAAACGAGCTGCCCGCGCCGGAGGATTTACCGGCGGTAATCCGATTTGACAGGGTGTTCCCGGCAGAAACCAGCGGATGCATGATCCGATCCGCCAGCCGGGGAAACAGCAGCGTTATGCCAAACAGCGCCATCAGCACCAGCGCGGCGTCACGACCATACTGGTTGGCCGCCACCACCCAGCCGCCTCCCACGGCAGCCAGGGTGGCGAACAGGGTAAAGGTTATCGCCATTCCCGCCAGCAGCGGCAGACCGGTACGCATAAAGGACCGATCCGAACGGGCGAAAACAAACGGCAGCACGGGTAAAATACAGGGGCTGGCGATGGTCAACAGCCCCCCAAGATAAGCAAGAAAAATAACCAGCATAATCAGCGTCCTTAATGTGGACCGTGGAGCTATATTTTTTCCGGGCTAAACAGCATCGCATCGCCATTCATGCAATAGCGTAGTCCGGTCGGCGCGGGGCCGTCGTTAAACAGGTGGCCCAGATGTCCCCCGCAG
>NZ_JAQGFU010000198.1:0-7537 GCF_030078455.1 Klebsiella sp. Ech2A
ACATAGCGCCCTGCGCCGCCGGTGGCGCCGAGTACCGCGATAATGCTGTCGTTCATCAGGCTTCTCCCGGCGCGGCGTGGCGCGCGATCAGCACGGCCAGGGTCGGCGCATGCTGACGAGACAGGCAGCTAAAATGGTCGCCGGGCGTGTCTTCAACAACGAGCTCCCCCAGGCACAGCCGACGCCAGTAGTCGTGAACGTCGCCGGGCGTACCGGGCAAGAGAGGATCGCTTTCGCTGTTACGCAGCAGAATGGTTTTACCAAACCAGGGATCGGGCCGATATTGCCCCACTGACGCCATGCTGTGTCCGAACAGAGCGTAACGACTCGCAAACAACGCGCTGGCTTCATCCTCCTGATGGTAGACCCCCTGGGCCATGCTGGCCGTCTGCAGCGCCTGCAGGCGAACGGCCTGCGGCTGTCGGAACCAGCGCGTCAGCGCCTGCGCGACCTGCGGATGGTCGTCGAGGCCATCAAATGCGTCTTCGGCGATACGCTGCGGGGTCCGCTGCAGGATAGCGCTCACGGCGGCGGCCAGCGCCGGCTCCTGCGGCAGCCCCAGCTTCTCGAGGTCGGCCCCGATCGCGCGGGCAAACACGTAATCCACCAACCGCGCGTCATCCACCTGCGGCGGCTGATACGCGCTGATGACCACCAGCTCGCGCACGTTTTTGCCGCGCTCGCTGAGCTGACGGGCGATTTCCGCCGCCAGCAAGCCACCGAGGCAATACCCCAGCAAAGTGAAGCTTTCCCCCTGTGCTGACAACGCATCGGCATAGTGACCGGCCAGCGTAACCAGCGCCTCATGCGGTGCCAGCGCCATAAACGCCTGCTGGCTGGGCAGTTCGAGACCAACACCGCGGGCAAATAGCGACTTGTCCAGGCTCGCCAGCAGATGCTGATACGGCTGGAGATTGCCGGTACCGGCGTGAAGCAGCACGCAGCAGTGGCGGTGATAATCCTGCTGGCCCCACAGTGGAACCAGCACGGCGCGAGCCTGCTGTTGCTGCTCACCCTGCGTCGCGCTGCTGCGTAGCAAATCCGCCAGCGCCATCACCGTGGATTCCCGCAGCAGATGGCGCAGCAGGGTTTCCCATTCGAAATGGGCCGCCGCCGCAACCCGGGCGCGCAGACGTCCGATCATGCGTGATAACAGCAGGGAGTCGCCGCCCAGCGCATAGAAGTCAGCATCGCGCTGCACGTCCGCCAGCCCCAACACTTCCGCCCAGACGGCGGCAATCTGCTGTTCCAGCGCATCGCGCGGGGCGTTACCGCCGCCTGCCTGCTCCGCCCTGGTCTGCTGCTGCGGCGCAGCGCTCAGCAGCCGCTGACGATCGGTTTTACCGTTAGCCGTACGCGGCAGACGATCCAGCAGATGTAGATGCGCAGGCACCATATAGCCCGGCAGCCGATCGCGCAGAAAATCCCGCAGCTCATCGCGGCGGAGGCTGGCGCGGTCCGTTTTGAACTGGGCGATAAATACCCCTTGCCCGGAGCTGGACAGCGCGCTTTCCGCCGGCGGGGCGCAATCGGATATCGTCGCCCCAGCCTGCGCCAGCAGGTCAAGCCACTGCTCGCGGGTAAAGAACGTTTGGTCGGTGGTGGCGCGCAGATCGGTAAAGCCCGTTAGCTCCGGGAAGAACTCCATCGAAACCAGCAGCGGGTAGTTATGACGACGGAAAGGTTCGATAAACACCAGCGTACCGCCGGGCGCCAGCAATGAGGAGAATTGCGCCAGCACGTCACCTGCGTTGCGGGCGTTATGCAGCACGTTGGCGCACAGGATCACATCGAAGCTATTCGCCGCCATCCCCTGCCGCCCGGCATCTTCGTTCATGTCAAAAATGCCGTAGTGCATCCACGGATAAGGGGCGAAGAGCTTACGCGCTTCAACGAGGAAGAACTCTGACAGATCGGTAAACCAGTATTCTGGCTGCCAGGGCGCCAGAGCAGGCACCAAATCGCTGGCAGTCCCCGCCACGCCGGCCCCCACTTCCAGCACCCGTAACGGGCGGGGGCGGGAAGCCGCCAGCGCCGCGATCGCCGCAACCACGATCGCGTTCATGCTCTGGCTGACCAGGTTATCCCGGTAGGCCGCGTGGGCGGTCGACAGCTCGCCTTCCGGGAACAGAATCCCGCGGACATCGGTTTCGCCGCGCAGCAGCCCGCTCAGGCAATCGCTGCAAACGCGGATATAGTGCAGCGTCTGGCTGCCATAACCGGCACGCTGCTCAAGCTGTTCCACCTCGTGCCAGCCCTGCTGCAGCGTGGCCGCATCGCAGGGGATCAGGTCTGCGTAGCGTCCCTGCGCGTCCTGGGTGAGCGCACCGGCGCTGACCAATCCGGCCAGCCAGCGGCGCAACTGTCGCTGATGCACCTCCGCCACCCCGGTCGCCAGATAGATCTCCTCCAGCGCGTGACGGGAGTCGGTCGCGGCGAACAGGCCATCCTGGCGCAGGCGATCGGCCATCGCGAGAATCGCCACGCGATCCGCTCCCGCCATTAACGCCTCGAAAGCTGCACCATCAATCTGCTGTTCAATATGCCGAGCACGCTGCCGGGCGCAGTCCATCGCCGGCCGACTGCTGGGCTGCTCGCCCGCCGCCAGTTCCGCGAATCCCAGCAGGTTGCTGGCGGTGCCATGACCTTCCGTCAGGCATACGGCCGCATCGGCGACCGCCGGGGGTTGGCGCATCGCCGCGGCGATTTCACCCAGCTCAACGCGGTGTCCGCGGATTTTGACCTGGCTATCGACCCGCCCCAGAAACTCGATGTTGCCATCCGGCCAGTATCGTCCCCGATCTCCGGTCAGGTACAGGCGCCGCCCGTCATCGCGGGTCACAAAACGCGCGGCGGTCTTCTCTCTGTCCATCCAGTAACAGTCCGCCAGCCCGTCACCGCTGATGGCGATCTCACCGCTGACCCAGTCGGGGCGATCGTGCAGGCGTTCATCAACAATATGCAGTTGCTGATTGGCCAGCGGCTTACCATACGGAATGCTCTGCCAGGACGGCGCGACGTGCGTGACCGGATGGAATACCGACCAGATTGCCGCTTCAGTCGCGCCGCCCAGCGCTATCAGTTGACCATCGGCTGAGATGGCCTGCAGTTGTTCCAGCAGATTAAGCGGAACCCAGTCTCCCGATACCAGCGCCAGGCGTAGCGTCGGCAGGGGCTGTTGCGTATCGGCCAGCATCTGCAGCTGGGCCGGCACGCTGTTCCATAGGGTGACGCCATATTGAGCGATGCATTCAGCCCAGTGTGAAGGGTCCGCCTTTCTCGCTTCCTGCGGATAGACCAGAGCGCCTCCCGCCGCCAGCACGCCAAACAGATCGTACACTGACAGATCGAAACTCAGGTTAGCCACCGCCAGAACCCGATCCCGGGCGCCCAGCGCAAAGCGGCGGTTGATATCGGCAATCGTATTCCAGGCGGCATGATGGTTAATGACCACGCCCTTCGGTTCACCGGTGGACCCGGAGGTATAGATAATATAGGCGGGCTGATGGAGACCGATTCGTACTGGCTGGAAATCACCCGCCGACGTCTCCGTACGCCAGGCGATCGGTTCTACGTCCTCAGGCAGTTGTTCAGGATCGTCGCAGATTGCCCGGCGCACCCCGGCATTACGCAAGATCGCCTCCCGGCGGCGGGCAGGCTGTTGCGCATCAACCGGTACGTAGCATCCGCCGTTGAGCAGGATGGCAAGAGGAGCGAGCGCATGGGCGCGCCCTTTCCCGCACATCACCGCGACGGCTTCGCCTGGACAGTGCCCCGCTCGCTGCAAATCCGCCGCCAGTCCGTAAGCCCGGGCGGCCAGCTCGCCGTAAGTCATGCTCCCTTCATCGTCCCACAGCGCAATGGCATCCGGCTGCCGTTCCGCCTTATCCAGGAATCCCTGCTGTAGCAGCCGGGCGAAATCTGGCTGGCTATCCGCGTTAGTCTGTTGGCGAACGGCGGCTTGTGCCGCAGGCAGCGTCAGCAGCTGACGCTGGTTAAGACAAGACTCACCCTCCTCCAGCAGCCGCTGGATTAACCCGCTGAAGGCATCAAACGCGTGCTCAATAAACCGCTCGGGGAATAGCCCCTCGCGCGAGTCCCACGCCAGCATCATGCCATCGGGCTGGGCGGTGACCTGGCAGTCAATCAACACCTGCGGGGTTTGGGTTAAACCCTGCTCGATACGATAGCGCGCCGGGGCCGCCTGCCGCTCCCCCTGGCCGAGCGTGCTGGTAAACACCACCGGCATCAGCACCGCTTCGCCATGATGGCGCGACAGTTCGCTCAACGCTTCAAGACCTGAGAACGCGCTATGGTCGAGATCGGCAAACAGGCGCTGATTGAGGGTCAGCAGCTGTTGAGCAAACGCCTCATCCCCACGCAGATCGACCTCCAGCAGCGTGACGGAGGTGAAATCCCCGACCACCCGTTCAAGGTCATGATGCTGCCCCTCGCGGCGGAAAATGGGCAGATTGAGCGTGAAGTGGCGGCTGTCGCTGTAGAACCCCATAACCTGCGAGAACGCCCCCAGCAGGAGCGTGTTCAGCGTCACCTGCGCCTTCGCGGCCAGCTGGTTCAGCCGCTGGCGCTGTTGATGGGACAAGCGCAGATGGCGACGGACAAAGGTGGCTTTCTCAGCGGCGGCGCCAACGGGCAAGGCCGGAGCATTGGGAAGCTCGGGGATCCGCTCCCGCCAGTATTGCTGCGCCTTACGGTAGCGTACGCCCTGGCGCGCCGCGCGCCGGGCAATCACGTAGTCACGGAACCCCAGCGAGGGCGCGGGCAGCAGCGTCTCGGGTGCAAACAGCAGCTGATCCAGTTCATCCACCAGCAGATAAAGGCTGGCGGAATCCACCAGGATCAGCTCAATCGACAATAGCAGGCGGGTTTGTCCTGCCGCGAGGATAGTGGCCGCGGCAAAAAGCGGCCAGCGCTGGTAATCCGCCGGGGCAGCCAGCATCGCTTCGCGCAGCTCAGCGATACGCGCCCCGACCTCTGTGGTGGGCAGGTCTGGCCATTCGTGTTGCTGCGGCTGGAATAGCGGCACCTGCGGCAAAACGCGCTGGAATCCCTCTTCCTCAATCACCACCCGCAGCATGTCGTGGCGAGCAATCAGCTGATTAAGCGCCCGGCTGAGCTGCGCAGGCGTGACGGGCCGATCGAAACAGATCTCCAGATATCCCCGACAGGCGACGCCGCCGAACGCGAACGCGCTATGGCGCCCGACAAAATAGGCCTGCTGCGCCTCCGTTAAGGGGAAAGGTGCAAAACGCGCATCGGGATCGGCCTGCAGCGCCGCCCCGCTCTCCTGCTGCCTGAGCCAGTCGAGGATGGCCGGTTTATGGTCGCGCAGTTCCTGCATAATGGCTTCGGTCATCACGCCCGCGGGGGCGCGAAAGCGCAGCTGGTTCTCTTCCTGCCATAGCTCAATGCCCTGGGTTTCCAGTCGTACGATAACGTCAGAAATTTTCACAATAAACCTTCTTCCATACTGTTTTTGTCAGCCAAATGCCTTTCGACGGATGCGCAAAGGCCCGAGAGGGTAGCGTCAGCAAAAAAGTCTCGTAGTGTCAGACGGATACCGAAGTGTTTGCAGATTTGCGCCACCAGGCGGGTGCCCAATAGCGAATTACCGCCAGCGCTGAAAAAGCTTTCGCCGGCATGGCCCGGGTGCGCGCCCAGCACCTGCTGCCAGATGTCCGCCAGCGCCTGCTGGTGAGGGTCGTCCAGCGACAACGCGGTTTCCGCAGTCTGAGCGCTGAGCTGCGCCAGCGCCTTGCGGTCGATTTTGCCGTTAGCGGTGAGCGGCCAGCGGCTGAGAGAAGCGATGGCCCCAGGGATCGCCCAGCCAGGCAACACGCTGCGCAGCCCGCGCTGCACCGCGTCGATCGCCGCCTCGCCCTCATAGAAGGCGTGCAGGCTGGCGCTGACGCCGCTCCCCTTGAGTAACACCACCGCGCGGCGTACCCCCGGACAACGCTGCAGCTGCTGCTCAATTTCGCCCAGCTCAATGCGGTGGCCGCGTAGCTTCACCTGACCATCGCGTCGCCCGAGGAATTCGAGGACGCCGTCGGGGCGGTAACGTCCCATATCGCCCGTGCGGTACCAGCGCTGCGGGTAGTCGCCGCTAAAGCTGGCCTGGGTCAGATGCCGATCGCCACAGTACCCGCGCGCCACCCCCATCCCGCCAATCCATAGTTCCCCGGCCACCCAGTCCGGCAGATCGCAGCCCAGTTCATCCACCACCCTGAAGCGCTGATTGCGCAGCGGTAAACCGTAAGGGACCGATGTCCAGTCGCGCGGCGGCCGGGCCGGAACCGCCCAGGCGTTGGACCAGATGGCGGCTTCCGTCGCACCGCCCAGCGCAATGGTCCGGCACTGCGGCGCGATAGGTTCCAGCCTGGCGGCAATGTCCGGACTGACCCAATCGCCTGACAGCAATGCCAGACGCAGGTCCGGTAGTTCAGCCCCGCGCAGCTGCGCGATTTCGAGCGTCATCTCCATCAGCGTGGGGACGCTGTTCCAGACGCTGACCCGGTGCTGCTGCATTAGCGCCAGCCACCCCTCGGCATCGCGATGCTCCTCTTCCGCGCTGAGCACCAGCTGTGCGCCCTGGCTCAAGGCGCCGAAGATATCGAAAACCGACAGGTCAAAATCGAGCGCGGCTACCCCCAAAAACACATCCTGGCTGCAGATGGCGTAGCGCTGGCAAATATCGTCAACGGTGTTACTGGCGCTGCGGTGTTCAACTTCCACGCCTTTGGGTTCACCGGTCGATCCGGAGGTAAAGATGATGTAGGCCAGGCTGGCCGCATCGGGCAGCACCGGCTCAGGCAGCGGTGCGCAGTTGAGTAGCTGTTGCAGGGGAAGAGAGATGGCGCCGTCCACGCAGCCAATCGCCCGCTTCGCCTGCGCTTTACGGCATAGCAGTGCCTGCCTGGCGGGCGGATGTTTGCCATTGACGGGCAGATAGGCGGCGCCCGCCGCCAGCACGCCCAGCACCGCCGCTATCTGTTCGACGCCGCGCGGCAGACCTATCGCCACGCAGTCGCCTTCGTTAACCCCCTGCTGCTGAAGACCCGCCGCCACCGCAAGCGCGCTCTCCCGCAGCTCGCCGTAGCTGATAGCGCCGCTCTGCCCGTCCCGCAGCGCTATTCGCTGCGGGTGAAGACGCGCCTGCTCAAAGAAGCCCTGATGCAGCAGTACCGGGCCCTGCTGGGGTGCGTCGGTGGCATTAATCCGCTGGCGAACGCTCCGCTGAACGAGCGGCAGCTGGCGCGGCGGCGGCAGCTGCCAGTCGTCGTCGGCCAGCCGCTGCAGGGCCGTACAATAGCTGGCAAACATCTGCTCCACCATCTGCGGCGGGAACAGGTCCTCCAGATAATCCCAGCTCAGCAGCAGACCGTCTTCGAGGTCAATCACCTGATGATCCAGCCACACCTGCGGCGTCTGAGACAGCGTAAAATCGGGCCAGGGCGCGGCTTTCGCCAGCGCATCGGCCACGCCGAGCATGCTGGGGAACACCACCGGCACCCCG
>NZ_JAQGFU010000199.1:0-7523 GCF_030078455.1 Klebsiella sp. Ech2A
GGCTAACGCCTGGCAGCCGATTGTCGGCCAGTATCTGAACCTGATGAAGCTCTCGTCGCTGGCAAGCGGCATTGGCTTTGCCGAACTGACCTATCAGGTGCGGCAAATTGAAAGCTATAACGCCCATGCGCTGGAAGCTTTTGCCGTCGGCACCGCGCTGTATCTGGCGCTCGGCGTGGCGATGGGGCTGCTGCTAACGCGCCTCGGCCCGGGTCATAGTCCGCACAGGAGAGCCCAGCATGAACGCTAATCTGGCGGTTATCGCCGACAATCTCGATTACCTGCTGTGGGGACGCCTGGCGGAAGGCATTCCCGGCGGCGTAGCCCTGACGCTGATGATGGCGGTTGGCGCAGCGGCGCTGGCGCTGCCCGGCGGGGTTTTGCTGGCCGCTGCCGCCTGGCGCTATGGCGGAGCCGTCCGTCGGCTGCTGTTTTTGTGGGCCGAAATCATTCGCGGTATTCCGCTGATTTTCGTTATTTTTTGGCTCTGGTATCTGCTGCCGATGCTCACCGGCAGCGATCTGCCCGGCGCCGTGACGGTAACCCTGGCGCTGGCGTGGTTTACCGCCGCCTCGGTGATGCACTCGGTGCTGGCCGGCCTGCAGTCGCTTCCCGCCGGCCAGTATGAGGCGGCGCGGACGCAGGGCTTTTCCGCCGGACAGGCGCTGCGCCTGATCCTGCTGCCGCAGGCGCTGCGCAACGTGCAGCCTTCGCTGGTGGGGATTTTTATCGGCCTGCTGAAGGATACGTCGCTGGCGTTTATCGTCAACGTCCCGGAGCTCACCACCGTCGCCGGCCAGGTGAACAACCGCGTCCAGATCTATCCTCTGGCCATTTTTGTCTTTACCGGCGCGGTCTACTATCTGCTGTGCTGCGGCCTGAGCCTGCTGGCAAGCCGCCGCTTTCGCTGGCGCAAGCGGCTAAAGCCGGCATAAAAATCGCCGCCGCTCCCGGCGCGCCGCCTCCCTGCCCTTCGTCATCGGAGGGCACTATTTTCGCCCTTTCCGCGGCGACAAATCGCTACCGTTCACTATTTGTTCGCCTTAGCGTCATATAACGATCATATAAAACGCCATTAATAGTGCCCAGTTTAATGACGAACCTGGACGCTGTTATGAATAGTTCTCTCGCTGCGGTAACCGATACCGATTACCCACAATTTAGTCAGCCAGATACCGATCGTCAGCGGAAAGTCTTAAGCGTGCGCGGCCTGAGCAAGTCCTACAGCGCGCAGCAAACCGTGCTGGACGGCATCAGCTTCGATCTCCACGCTGGCGAGCTGGTGGGCGTTATCGGCCGCTCCGGCGCGGGTAAATCAACCCTGCTGCACGTGCTTAACGGCACCCACAGCGCCACCAGCGGCGAGATCCTCAGCTATCCGGAAGTCGGCACGCCGCGCGATGTCGCCAAACTCAAGGGCCGGGCGCTGAACGCCTGGCGCAGCGAATGCGGGATGATTTTCCAGGACTTCTGCCTGGTGCCGCGCCTGGATGTGCTGACAAACGTCCTGCTCGGGCGCCTGAGCCAAACCTCGACGCTGAAGTCGCTGTTCAAAGTCTTCCCCGATGCCGACCGGGCGCGCGCGATCTCCCTGCTCGAATGGATGAACATGCTGCCGCATGCGCTGCAGCGGGCGGAAAACCTCTCTGGCGGACAGATGCAGCGCGTGGCTATCTGCCGGGCGCTGATGCAGAACCCCGGTATTTTGCTGGCCGATGAGCCGGTCGCCTCTCTCGATCCGAAAAATACCCAGCGCATCATGAACGTGCTGCGCGAAATTAGCGAACAGGGCATCAGCGTGATGGTCAACCTGCACTCGGTCGAGCTGGTGAAAGAGTACTGCACGCGGGTTATCGGCGTGGCGCGGGGCAACATTATTTTTGACAACCATCCCTCTCAGCTGAATCAGGATATTCTGCATCGGCTGTACGGTGATGAAATTAGCCAATTGCATTAATTTCCACTCACACGGGCAAAATAATGAAACAATATATCACTGGCGCAGTTCGTTTATCCGCAGCGGTCGCGGGCATTATGATGGCATGGCAGGCGAGCGCCGCCGCGCAGCCGAAAGAGTTAAACCTGGGGATCCTCGGCGGCCAGAACGCCACCCAGCAAATTGGTGATAACCAGTGTGTGAAAGACTTCCTCGATAAAGAGCTGAACGTCGATACCAAATTACGCAACTCTTCCGACTACTCCGGCGTTATTCAGGGCCTGCTGGGCGGCAAGGTTGACGTGGTATTGAGCATGTCGCCCTCCTCGTACGCCTCGGTTTATATTAATAACCCGAAAGCGGTCGATATTGTCGGCATCGCGGTTGACGATAAAGATCAGTCCCGCGGCTACCACTCGGTGGTTATCGTTAAGGCCGACAGCCCGTATAAATCGCTAGACGATCTGAAAGGCAAAGCATTCGGCTTCGCCGACCCGGATTCAACCTCCGGCTTCCTGATCCCGAACCAAACCTTTAAGCAGAAATTTGGCGGCACCACGGATAATAAATATAACAACTTCTTCTCCAGCGTAACCTTCTCCGGCGGCCACGAGCAGGACATTCTCGGCGTGCTGAACGGCCAGTTTGCCGGCGCGGTAACCTGGACCTCTATGGTGGGCGACTACAACAGCGGCTACAGCGTGGGCGCGTTCAACCGCCTGATTCGGATGGATCATCCGGATCTGATGAAGCAGATCCGCATCATCTGGCAATCGCCGCTGATCCCCAACGGCCCGATCCTGGTGAGCAACGCGCTGCCGGCTGATTTTAAAGCCAAAGTCATCACCGCGATCAAGAAGCTGGATACCGATAACCACGCCTGCTTTATCAAGGCGATGGGCGGCACCCAGCATATCGGCCCGGGCAGCGTTGCCGATTTCCAGCAGATTATCGATATGAAGCGCGAGCTGGTGAGCGCCCGCTAATCCCGCCTCCACGCCGCCCCACGGCCTGGCCGGCGCGGGGCGGCGGTATGCTGAAGACCCCTTGACGTATGAATATTCCGAATACCGAATTTGAACGCTATTACCAGCAGGTGCGCGCGCGGCAGAAGCGCGACACCTTTAGCTGGTCGCTGCTGCTGCTGGTGCTTTACTTCGCCGCGGGCAGCGCGGCGGAATTTAACCTCTTCACCATCTGGCACTCCCTGCCGAACTTTCTCGATTACATGTTTGAGACGCTGCCGACGCTGCATCTCAGCGATCTGTTCGCCGATTCGCATACCAAAGGGTCGTTCGCCTACTGGGGCTATCGCCTGCCGATCCAGCTGCCGCTGATTTGGGAAACCCTGCAGCTGGCGCTGGCCTCCACCCTGGTCGCCGTGGCCATCGCCACCCTGCTGGCTTTTCTCGCCGCCAACAACGCCTGGTCGCCGCCGCCGCTGCGCTTCGCCATCCGCGTTTTGGTCGCCTTTTTACGTACCATGCCGGAACTGGCGTGGGCGGTCATTTTCGTGATGGCCTTCGGCATTGGCGCAATCCCCGGCTTTCTGGCGCTGATGCTGCATACCATCGGCAGCCTGACCAAGCTGTTTTATGAAGCGGTAGAAAGCGCCCAGGACAGGCCGGTTCGCGGGCTGATGGCCTGCGGCGCCTCGCCGCTGCAGCGGATCCGCTTCGCCCTGTGGCCGCAGGTCAAACCGATTTTTCTCTCCTACGGCTTTATGCGCCTGGAGATCAACTTTCGCTCTTCGACCATTCTTGGACTGGTGGGCGCAGGCGGGATCGGCCAGGAGCTGATGACCAACATTAAGCTCGATCGTTACGATCAGGTCAGCATCACGCTGCTGCTGATCATCATCGTGGTATCGCTGCTGGATATGCTGTCCGGCCGCCTGCGGCAGTGGGTTCTTGAGGGTAAAAAATGAGTCAGTGGCAAAACCAACCGAATATCGCCGCCAGCCGTCGCCAGCATAAGGCGCTGTATCAGGCCCAGGGGCGCTATTTGCGCTACGTCGGCCTGCTGGCGCTGCTGAGCGTGCTCTATTACGTCTGGTTCTTTATGCAGTTTGGCATCAGCGGGGAGCAGCTCACCACCGGGCTGCAGCAAATCAGCCGCTATCTGCTGCGCATGTTCGTGTGGCACGACTTCTTTAACTGGCCGTTCCGCTACTACTTCACGCAGATCGGGATTACCCTGGCGATCGTCTTCGTCGGGACGATCACCGCCACGGTTATCGCCCTGCTGCTCTCCTTCCTCGCGGCGCGCAATATTATGCGCGGCTTTATTCCGGGGATTATCGCCCTGCTGATGCGCCGGATATTTGACATCCTGCGCGGGATTGATATGGCGATTTGGGGGCTGATTTTTGTGCGCGCCGTCGGCCTCGGGCCGCTGGCCGGGGTGCTGGCGATTATCATGCAGGATACCGGCCTGCTCGGCCGCCTGTATGCCGAAGGCCATGAGGCGGTGGACCGTTCGCCGGGGCGCGGGCTAACCGCCGTCGGCGCCAACGGCCTGCAGAAACACCGCTTCGGCATTTTCACCCAATCCTTCCCGACGTTTCTGGCCCTGAGCCTCTATCAAATCGAGTCCAACACCCGCTCGGCGGCGGTGCTGGGCTTCGTCGGCGCCGGCGGGATCGGCCTGATTTACGCCGAGAATATGCGCCTGTGGAACTGGGACGTGGTGATGTTTATCACCCTCCTGCTGGTGGCGGTGGTGATGGCGATGGATACGCTCTCCGCCTGGCTCCGTCGGCGCTACATTGGCGGCAGCGTGGTGCCGCTGTTTAAATCCTGATAGCGCCCGCCTCCCCGAGGCGAAGCGCTGCGCCCGCCCGGGGAGATTAAAGCTGCCAGCTGAGCACCGGCCAGCGATGCTCCTCATTCGCCGCCGCCAGCTGCCGGCAAGGGTTGACCAGCCGCACGCGGTCGGCGTGCAGGCATAGCGGCAGATCGTTGATTGAATCGGTATAAAACGTCACCTCTCCGGCGAACTGCGGATAGGCCTGCCGCCACTGCGCCAGCCGAATCACCTTCCCGTGCTGATAGCTCGGCGTGCCGGCAATCACGCCGGTATAGCCGCCATCGGCCATCTCCACGTCAATGCCTAACGCCTGCTCGATGCCCAGCGCATCGGACACCGCCTGCACCAGCAGGCTGACCGAGGCCGAGATCACCAGCATCTGTTCACCGCGCGCCCGCAGCGTGCGGATAACCTCCCACGCCTGCGGGTAGACGCGGGGCAGGATCTCCTCGCGCACGCAGCGGGCGACCAGGCCGTCAACTTCCGCCTGCGGGACGCCGATCAGCGGAGCCTGGATTAGCGCCACGTAGTCGGCGATATTCATCTCGCCGCGATCGTAATCCGCCATCAGCATCGCTTCTCGCGCCAGATAGTCCGGGTCGTTAATCCATCCTTCCCTCACCAGGAAACGGCTCCATACCGTACTGCTGTCACCCTTAATCAAGGTGTTATCGAGATCGAAAATCGTGAGAGCGTTGGACATCGTTCATTTTCCCTAATCAGTAAACAGGCCCGCCAGAGCATGCTTTCGAAAGATGACAGCAGAATGATCCGCCCGACCTCTCCGCCGTCACGCCACCGCCTCAAGGTAGCAAACGCCCTATCCGCCCATCAACCCTGGCCGGCATAAAACCAGCCCGCAGCGGCTCTACGACGCCAGCGCGTCGTTCAGCCAGGCCAGCAGATTTTCAGCCGACGGCTGCGCGGGCGCCCGCGCCGTCGGCTGGCCCTGCTCGATCAGCAGCAGCGTCGGCAGGCCGCGAACCCCAAGGGTGGCCGCCAGATCCGGGTGGCGATCGGCATCGAGATAGCGCGTATCCAGCGCCGCGATCCGCGCCGCAGCCTTTTCCTGCGCCAGCAGCTGCCAGAGCTTACGGCAGTGCACGCAGCGCTCCGCGCCGACAAACAGCAGCACCGGCCGCCCGCTCTCCAGCTCCTGCGCCGCGCTCAGCGGGGTGAAGGCGCTTTCCGCCACCCGGAACAGCTTCGGGCTGCGGCGCAGGGTATCGTTGTCGGTCGCCACGCACAGCGCGTCGGCGCTTTTGCTATACGGCTGCACTCCCGCGACCCGCACCACGCTCTGCGCCGGGCCCGCGGCCGCCGCGCCGGGCTGGCGTAACGTCCGCACGTCCACCGCCGCGATCGGCGTCTCCTGCGGCTGCGCCAGCTGCGGGATCCAGGCGTAGGGGATGCGGTAGGCGCGATAGACCATATTGTTATTCAGCGTCCTGCCCCAGAACGGCGAAATATATTCCCAGACGATCTCATGGTCGCGGGTCACTTCAAAAACGCGGCCGTTCGAGCCTTCGTTAATCAAGGTATTGCCGTTTTCCAGACGCTGCATATTGCTGATATAGGGGCTGTAGAAACGGTATGAATCGGTCGGCTGCGGCAGATCCGCTTCGTAGGGCGAGTAGCGCCATTCGATATCCAGGGTCAGCGGATTGATCTCGAGGATCCGCGAGTAATCGCGCCAGGCGTTTTTCACCCCGTCCGCCGACGCCGGGTTTGGCGCACCGTATCCGGCCCAGCCGCCGTTATCGAAGATCAGGATATTGCCCGCGCCCGGCAGCCCCTGGGGGATCATATGCGCGTGATGCTGGCCGATAATCCAGCCGATATGCTTGAGCTCCGGCTTACCGTAATCCGGGCCAAGCTGCCAGACGATGCTGCCGCTCTGCTTATCAATGATGGCGATAATGTTGGATTCGCGGGCGTCCCAGATAATATTGTCGGGATGGAAGCGCCGATCCCCGGCGTCATACCACCTGTTCGGCCCCAGCGCCGACATCGAGTTGATATGCATCCAGTCGCCCATTCCGCCACCGCTGGCGCGCATATTGGGGTTGTTGTACAGCGCGGTGCGCGCCGCATCGTCGAAGCCAAGCTCGTGGAAATGGTCGCTGCAGCGCCACTCCCAGACCACGTTGCCCTGCCAGTCGACTTCAATAATCGTGTCATCCAGCAGCAGCTTGTCGGAGATATCGGCATTCACCAGGTTGGTGTGGGCGAGGATCAGCGTATTTCCCCCCTCCACCTGCGGCTCCAGGCCCGGCGCGTAGTAGCCTACCGGGTTGCCGGCGCGCTGGTAATCGTGATGCGCGCGGGCCATCCAGCGCGTTTCGTTGCCGGGATCGCTGACCTGCTCGTAGCGATCGAACTTCCAGGTCACGTTGCCCTCCCAGTCCACCTGGATCAGATCGAGCATATCCTGCATGCCGTAGCGCGGATCGCGCTCGCCGCTGTGGCCGAGTATCGCGCCGCCGGGCAGGATCTTATTGGGAAATCCGTGCAGCTCAGGCCATTCGCGTACCACCTGGCCGTTCATATCCACCAGCACCGCGCCGCGCTCGGTGGCCTGGAAAAGGGTGTAGCCGCTCCAGGCGCGCGTGGGATCGTAAACGGTGGCGCCGGTCGGGTAAACGGAAGGGTGTCCCATGGTGTTGCTCCTTAAATAACGGTATCAGGCAGAGTGGTAATCAGATTGCGGATCCGCCGGCAGGCGGCGGTAAAAGAGGCCTCTTCGCGCCGGCGCGGATGGGGGAGCTCAAGGCTCACC